>NZ_CAISIQ010000230.1 GCF_903885465.1 uncultured Nevskia sp. | reverse complement strand
GCCCATGCCTATGCCGCGCGCTCCGGCCGCTATACCTCGCTGACCCGCTGGTACAAGGGCGACGACGGCGCGCTGGTCGGCGAGATCGAGATTCCGATGAAGGTCGGCACCGTCGGCGGTCCGCTGCAGTCGAACCCGACCGTCGCGCTGAACCACCGCCTGCTCGGTGCCACGTCGGCGCGCGAACTGGCGATGGTGATGGGCACGGTCGGCTTGGCGCAGAACTTCTCGGCGATCCGCGCCTTGGCCACCGAAGGCATCCAGCAGGGTCACATGACCTTGCACGCACGCTCGGTGGCGCTGGCGGCCGGCGCCTCGCCGGAGATCTTCGAAACCGTGGTCGAGCGCCTGATCGAGGGCGGCGACATCAAGATCTGGAAGGCGCAGGAAATCGTCGTGCAGGTCAAGAAAGCAATGCGTCAGGAGGCGGGCAGCGAAGAGCCGACGTCGAATGCGCCGCGCTCGCAAGGCCACGGCAAGATCATCCTGTTGGGCGAGCATGCCGTCGTCTACGGCAGCCATGCGATCGCCGCACCGGTGCCGCTGGCCATCGAGGCGAGCGTGCAGGACGGCGACAGCGGCAGCGCCAATCCGGGTGTCGATCTGATCATCCCTCGCTGGGGCGTCGAGTCACGTCTGCACAAGGATCCAGCGCATCGCGATTCGTTCCAGCGCTCGCTCGGCATCGTCTTCGACAAGCTGGGTTTGACCGAGCGTTCCTTGCGCATCGAAGTGTTCCCCAACGTGCCGCGCGGCATGGGCCTCGGTGGCTCGGCGGCGATGGCGGTGGCGGTCATTCGCGCGCTCGACCAGCACTTCAAGCTTGGCCATACCGACGACGAGATCAACGCGCTGGCCTTCGAGTGCGAGAAGGTTGCGCACGGCACGCCGAGCGGCATCGACAATACCGTCGCCACCTTCGGCAAGCCGCTGCTCTATCGCCGCGCCCATGAAGGCCAGCCGCTGCTGATGAAGCCGCTGGACCTGAGCAAGCCGATTCCGCTGGTGGTGGGCATTTCCGGCAAGGAAAGCCTGACCGCGAAAACCGTGGGCGGCGTGCGTGCGGCCTGGCAGAAGAACCCGGAGCTGTACGAGAACATCTTCCGGCAGATCGACGCGCTGACCCTGCAAGGGGTCGACGCGGTGCAGAACTATCAGCTCGAGCGCCTTGGCGATCTGATGAATGTCTGCCACGGTCTGCTCAATGCGCTGCGGGTGTCGAGCTGGGAAATCGAGGAAATGGTGCAGATCTGCCGCGAGCAGGGCGCCCTCGGCGCCAAGCTGACGGGCGGCGGCGGCGGCGGTTCGATCATCGCGCTGGCGCCGGAACATCCGGAGCGCGTCATCGCCGCGCTGCGTGACGCGGGTTATTCGGGCTTGGAGGTGCGCATTGGGTGACATGAAGATGGCCAAGGACGCTGGGGCCGGCGGCGTGCACGAGGTCGTCTCGTTCGACGACGAGCCGTTGATCCTGGTCGACGAGCAGGACAACGAAGTCGGCTATCTGCTGAAGGCCGAAGCCCACATGGGCCACGGCACCCTGCACCGCGCGTTCTCGCTGTTCGTGTTCAATTCGGCCGGCGAACTGCTGCTGCAGCAGCGCGCTGAGGCTAAGCGGCTGTGGGGCCAGTTCTGGTCGAACACCTGCTGCAGCCATCCGCGCCGCGGCGAAACCATGGATATCGCCATTCATCGCCGGTTGAAGGAAGAACTCGGCTTCGAGTGCCGCTTCGATTTCCTGTTCAAGTTCCAGTACCAGGCGCAGTTTGACGCCACCGGCGCCGAGCACGAATTGTGCTGGGTCTATGCCGGCCGCAGCGATGTGGCACCGGTGGTCAACGCCAACGAGATTTCGGCGGTCCGCTACATCGCGCCGGATGCGCTCGATGCCGAGATCGAAGCGAGCCCGGAACGCTTCACGCCGTGGTTCAAGATAGAGTGGGCGCGCATCCGTGCCCAGCACGCCGGGGTGTATGCGCGGCAGCCGCGGGCGTCTTTGGCATAAAATGCGGGATTCGGGGACTGGTCTGGAT
>NZ_CAISIQ010000229.1 GCF_903885465.1 uncultured Nevskia sp. | reverse complement strand
GCCACGCGATTGAACTCTTCCGGATCTTCGTACTGCGGCCAGTGCGCGCCGTCGGCCTCCATCACGTACAGAGTGGAGTTCGGGATGCGCGCCTGAGCGGCGCGCGCGCATTCCAGATCGTGGATCGGGTTGTCGCGCGTCCACAGCAGCATCGTTTCGGCCTTGATTGCTTCTAGCGGCACCAGGAACTCGTCATGGCGCGGCAGCATGCGATTGACCATCGGCGTCACTTCACGGCCTTCCGGCATCAGGTAGTAACGCAGGCGCAGATTGACCAGCTCGTCGGTGACCAGACGCGCGTGGTTGTTCGGGTGGATCAGCCATTCGATGCGGTGCTTGACCATCTCGAACGTCGGCGCAAGGCCAGCGGCCTTCTTCGAACGCTCCATCAGATCGAGCATGTCGGCACGACCTTTCTCGCTGACGATCGGAATGCCAGCGCCGGTGTTCAGCATCAGCTTCAGCACCCGCTGCGGATACTTCACCGCGAAGAAGCCGGACACCCAGCCGCCCAGCGATTCGCCGGACAGGTGCGCGCTTTCGATGCCCATCGCGTCCATCAGTTCACGGACCTGCTCGGCGAGCACCGGCGGCGTGTATTCCATGACCTTGCGATTCGACATCGCGTGGCCGACGTAGTCGAAGGCAACGCAATGGAATTCATCGGACAGCGCGACCAGGTTCTTGCTGTAGGCCTCCAGATGTCCGCCGATGCCGTGCTGGAACAGGATCACCGGTGCGTTCTTCGGACCCGCTTCGGCGACCCGGATGCGGCCATAGGTCGGCGTATCGATGTAGCGGATTTCCGCACCTACAAAATCGTTCCACAGGCTCATCGTCTTGCTCCGGATGCGGTTGGTTTCTTGTTGTCGGAAGTGTTCTTCAACGCTTGCAGATGGCCGACGATGATCAGCTTCCATTCGTCGAGCAGGCTGCGGAACAGGGATTCGTCCTGCTGCCACAGCGCGCGCACGGCAAAGCCGCGGATCACGCTGATGGTCAGCCACAGCACTTTTTCGGCCTTGTCCGGCGGCACGCCCTTGGCGACCAGCAGTGCCAGCCAGGCGTCCTCGACGCCGAGACGATTGGTCCTGGCATGCTCGTAGATGCGATCGCGCATCGCGCGGCTCTTGCTGCCGGCGAGCACCAGATCGAGCACCACGGTGAAATCGGCTCCGAGAAAGAATTCGAGGCCGTCTTCGATGATCGCTGCGATCGGGTCGTCGACTGCCTCGGCGGTGCTGGCGCGGCGCTGGCCACGCGCCAGGCTCGCCTGCAGCAGATGCTCGGCAGTGGCAACGACCAGGCTGTCCTTGCTCGGGAAATGATGCTGCAGCGCGCCGCGCGAAACTTTCGCGACTCGCGCCACTTCATCGGTGCGCAGGCCCGCATAACCCTTGCGACGCAGCACGATCGCCGAGGCTTCGACCAGCCGCATGCGCATCTCGTCGGAGCGTTCGGTCTGGGTACGACGGCGCACTACAGGTGCCCGCACTGCCTTCTCTGCCGGCGCAGCAGCCGCGCGCGGCTTGCGCAGCTTCAGCACCTTCTCAGTAATCGACATGGAGTACACCGTCGATCACCCTGACCGGGAAGGTGCGTAGCGGTTCGCTGCACGGCGAGTTCAAGGCTTCGCCGGTGACGATGGAGAATTCGCAGTAGTTCCAGGTGCACGTCACCCGATCACCGTCGACCGTGCCCTCGTCGTTCAGCGAGGCGTTCTCGTGCGTGCAGGTGTCCTGCGTCGCGTAGAAACCGCCATTGATATGGAACAGCGCGATGCGCGTGCCATCGGGCAGGAAGGCGCTCTTCATCTCGCCGTCGAGCAGTTCGGATTCCGTGATGGTGGCCAGCGTGTTGGTCATGGGTTCAGGACGTGAAGGAAGAAGTGCACAGCATCAGAGCATCGTCGTGCCGCCGTTGACGCTGATCACCTGACCGGTGACGAACGCTGCTTCGCGGCTGGCCAGATAGGCGACCATCGATGCGACCTCGTCCATCGTGCCGGGCCGGCCCATCGGCACCACGTCGATGACCTTGCGCACCAGTTCGGGATCGCGCTTGGCGACTTCGTCGAGCTGCGGAGTCTGCACGACGCAGGGCGCCACGGTGTTCACGGTGATGCCTTCACGCGCGTACTCGCGCGCCAGACCGGTGGTCATGCCATGCATGCCGCCCTTGGCCGCGTTGTAGGCCGCATGATCGAACAGACCGTTGCGCACCGAATCGGCACCGAGGTTGACGATGCGGCCGAAGCCCTGCGTTCGCATCAGCGGCAGCGCGTACCAGCAGCACCAGATGCAGGTCCACAGATTGCGGTCGATCGTTGCTTTCAAGGTATCCGGCGTGTGATCGAGGAACGGCCGCAGGATGCCGCCACCGGCGTTGTTGACCAGGATGTCGAGCCGGCCGAAGTTGATTTTCGCCGCCCCGATGGTTCGTTCAGCCACTTCCTGCAAGGACAGATCGCCGGCAACGCCGACGACCTTCACACCAAATTCGCTTGCCAGCTTGGCGACTGCTGCATCGACCTGCGCCTGATCGAGATCGCCGATGACCAGGCTCGCGCCTTCGCTGGCGAAGCGCTCCGCACAGGCATAACCGATGCCACGGCCGGCACCAGTGACGACTGCAACCTGGCCTTCGAAACGACCGCTCACGCTTCGAGTCCCTGTTCGATCTGGCCGATCTTGCCGAACGCCGGCGTCGGCACGCTGCCCCAGGTGTCGAGCGTCTTCGGTGCCGGTTCCAGCAGCCGCGCTTCGCGGGCACCGTCTTCCGGGAAGCATTCCATGCCGAAGCTGTATTCGACGGTCATGCCGTCCGGATCGAGGAAGTACAGGAAGATGCTTTCCGACGGCTGATGCCGGCCCGGTCCGAAGACGATCTCGACATTTGCCGCCTTCATGCGGTTCATCGCGCGACCGATGTCGTCGATGTCGCTGACCATGAAATTGACGTGGTTCAGGTGATGATCGGGCCCGGTCAGCACCGCCAGCGAGTGATGCAACGGATTCGGCCAGGCGCGCAGGAACGCGGCGAAACCCGGCACGAAGTCCGATACCTTGAAGCCGAGCTGGTCGCGGAAGGCGCCGAGCATGGTGTCGAAGCTGCTGGTATTGATCACCACATGACCCAGCCGCTCGATCCTGGTCAGGCGCGCTTCGAACGGCGTGGCCATGTGCATCATCTGCACGAAGTATTCAATGCACAGGCCGCTGTCTGGCAGCCGGAAGCGAAGTGCGGCGACCGTGCGCAGATCCTTCAGCTCGTCGGCCGACACTTCCTCGATCGCATAGCCCTGCTCGGCCAGGTAGGTTCTCGCCCTGGCGAGATCGGCGGACGACTCCAGTTCGAAGCCGATACGCTTCAGCCCGGGCGCTTTCGCAGGATAGAGCAGCACCGCGTGGTGATCGCGCGCGCAGCGCAGCGCCACGCGTTGTTCGGTGGCATCACTGACATCGAGGCCGACCAGATCGCGATAGAACGTGGTGCTGCGCGCCAGATCGGTGACGTTCAGCGCGACGTAGCCGAGGCGGCGGTAACGGAAAGGAATGGTCATCGAGTGCGCCTCAGACATGGTCAGGAACCGTCGCGAGCGACGGCAGGTCGGTGCCGCCCGGAGCGCAGAAAGCGGAGCGTGCGTGACAGCACGTGAGCATTTCGAGCACCGGACGGTGCCGAGCTGCCGAGCGCAGTAGGTTCATGGCCATGTCTCAGAGAATGATGCTGATGCGGCCGTTGGGCTTCAGGCCATCCATGTCGAGAATGCAGCGCTTCTCGCGGATCAGCAGCCGGCCTTCCTCGACGACAAGCCGGTAGCGATAGCTGCCGATATAGGTTTCGGTCAGGCCCATCTTGGTGCGATAGGTCAGCACGGCAGCACCGACATCGAGTTCGCTGTCCGACCGGCCGCGAATGCGCACATTGCTGACCAGATGACGCGTCTTCGAGCGTGGAAACTCGGCGTGCGCGGTGCGCTTCAGCAGGCGCTCGACGCGCTGTTCCAGGCGGAAGCGATCATCGGCGACATAGAACAGCGTGCCATCCGGCGAGGCGTTCGCCGGCACGTCGGTGGCCGGCACGTTGTAGGTGGCGTCCTGGGTGAACAGGGTGAGCCATTCCTTCAGACGCCATTCGTCGAGGATCTCCGCTTCGAGGAACATGAAGTCCTCGACCTGCTCGCGCGTGACGTTGGCGAGAGTCAGCTGGCTCATGCCTGGTCTCCCTGGTTCGGCACCACGCTCGGGGCTGCGGCACGGGCCTTGGTGCATTCCTGCCAGCGGGTCCAGAAGGCACGCATCTGCAGTTCGTCGTCGTAGTTGACCTTCTCTTTCTTCATGCCCTTGGAGATATCGCTCCACGGCGCTTCGAGCATCGACTCGAAACCGCGCTGGCACTGCTCCAGCGCCTCCACATCATCCGGCGTGGCGAAGCCGCCCGGGCCGAGGAACTCGAGGAAATTCGAGAGCCGATACTTGCGCGCCCAGGTGCTTTCCTCGTTCGGCGCCAGCGCCCAGCCGAATACCTGCATCGCGTCCGGCGCAGTCGGGTAATAGGTGCGAACGGTGATCGCCATGATGTCGTTGATGACGAGATTCGGGAAAATGAACATGTTGCGGTTGGAGAACGCGATGCGATCCGCGCGCTCCTTGCCGAAGCGTTCGACGAGGCGGGCATGGACTTTCTCCAGTTCCACCTTGCCTTCCTCGCCCCACAATGGAATCCACTGCGCGACCGGACGGCCCCAGGGCGCGCGGTACTCGATCACCGCATGGCCATTGCCGAGGTCGTAACCGGTTCCTTCGAACGGCACCGGGCTCATCGAGCCCTGCGAGTTCTTCAGGTAGTCGACATAGGTCGCGTGGGTGTTGATCGCGTGATAGCCGTCAATGGAGTTCTCCGTGAGCAACTTCCAGTTGGCGCGGATCTGATACTCCTGCGTGCCGCCGACCAGGGTCATCATCGTTTCCGACTGGTCGGCAACGATGTCGATCCACTCCTTGGCACCGGCGAGATAGTCCGGCAAGGACTGCACTTCAGGATCGAAGCAGATGAACCAGAAGCCGCGATAGGAATCGATGCGCGGCACCGACACCAGATTGGCCTGGCCGTCGGCGTTGAAGTCATCCGGATAGCACTCGCTGCCCGGCTGGCTCTTCAGCTTGCCATCGGATCCAAACACCCAGCCGTGATAGAAGCACTGGAACGACTTGGCGTTGCCCTTGCGCTCGCGGCAAACCTGCGCACCGCGATGCGGACAGGCGTTGAAGAAGGCGTTGATCTTGCCCGTGGTGTCCTTGGTGAACAGCACGCTGCGCTTGGCAATGATGCGGGTGACGAAGTCGCCGTTCTTGACCAGCTCCGACTCGTGGCCGACATAGAGCCAGCACTTGTTGAAGATCGTGTCGTATTCCGTCTTCAGGATTTCCGGGTCGACAAAACTGCGCCGCGCAACCTTGAAGCGGTGCTTTTCCTTGTCGCTCCAGACCACCGGAAGCTCGGACAGGGGAATAGGTTTTGCGGGTGCGTTCATGGCAGGTTCCAGTTCAGACCTTGGCTAGTACACGGCTCGACGTCAGGCGCGTCGTGCGTCGAGCAATTCGGGAAAATCGGCTTCCAGATATTCATGGTCACCGCGCTCGCCGGCCGCGCGGCGTGCTGCTTCGGTGGCGCGCAATTCATTGCGGCGCACCTTGCCGGAGACCGTCTTCGGCAAGTCACAGAATTCGATGATGCGCACCTTCTGGTATGGCGCCAGACGGCTGCGGGCAAACAGCAGGATCGCTTTCGCAGTATCCGCGCTCGGCGCGTGGCCGGGAGCCAGGATCACGCAGGCTTTCGGCACGCAGAGGCGTTTCGGGTCCGGGCTTTCGAACACGGCGGCTTCGGCAACCGCCGGATGTTCAAGCAGCGCACTTTCCAGCTCGAACGGCGAGATGCGGTAGTCCGAACTCTTGAACACGTCATCGGTGCGGCCGACGTACCAGTAATAGCCATCGGCGTCGATCGATGCGACATCGGCGGTGCCGTAATGCGAACCACCGAGCGCCTTCTGCGTCTTCGCCTCGTCACCGGCATAGCCGGCCATGATCGCCGTCGGCCGTGGTGACAGGCGCACCGAAATCTCGCCCTCGCCCGCCTGATTGCCATCGAGATCGAGCAGGTCGATCGCATAGCCCGGCAGCGGCCGGCCCATCGAGCCGTAACGCACCGGCTGGCCCGGCGGATTGCCGAGCATCGCCGTCGATTCGGTCTGGCCGAAGCCTTCGCGGATGGTGATGCCCCAGGCGCTCTTCACCTGCTCGATCACTTCCGGATTCAGTGGCTCGCCAGCGCTGGTTAGCTCGCGCAGCTTCACCGGATAAGCCTTCAGATCTTCGAGAATCAGCGAGCGCCAGGCAGTCGGCGGCGCGCACAAGCTGGTAACACCACAGCGCACCAGCGTGTTCAGCGTCTTCACCGCATCGAAGCGGCCCTGGTTGTAGATGAAGATCGTCGCGCCGACCTGCCAGGGCGCGAACAGGCAACTCCAGGCGTGCTTGGCCCAACCCGGCGAGCTGATGTTCATGTGCAGATCGCCGGGCTTGAGGCCCAGCCAATACATCGTGCTCAGATGGCCGACCGGATAGCTGGTCTGCGTGTGCAGCACCATCTTCGGTTTCGAGGTGGTGCCCGAAGTGAAGTACAGGACACAAGCGTCATCGCCCTTGGTGACGCTATCGGCCTGATAGTTCGTCGACGCCTTGCTGGCATCGGCATACGAAGTCCAACCGGAAGCGTCGCCACCGACGACGATCTTCAGCCGACCTTCGGCAATGCCTTCGAACTTCACGAGGCTCGATGGATCGCAGATCACCGCGCGCATATCGCCACGCTCGATGCGGTCCTGCAGATCGGCCACCGACAGGATCTGCGTCGCCGGTGCCAGCACCGCGCCGAGCTTGATCGCCGCCAGCATGATCTCCCACAGCTCGACCCGGTTCGGCAGCATCACCAGCAGACGATCACCGCGCTGCACGCCGAGGCTGCGCAGCCAGTTCGCCGCACGATCGGACGCAATGCGCAACTCATCGAAGCTGCGCCGCAGTTCGGAGCCGCCTTCATCGACGATCCACAGCGCGCAGGCACTGTTGCCGCACGCCAGCGGATCGAAGTGATCGAGCGCCCAGTTGAACTCGGGCAGCACCGGCCAGACGAACTCGGCCATCGCCGTCGCGTAGTCGTCGCGATGGCGCAGCAGCAGGTCGCGAGCGGCGCGGAAGGTAGCAGTCGGCGTGGTCACGGCTTCACTCAGGCAGCGAGCAGCCCACGTTCACGGGCCATATTGATGGCGGTGTCTTCGATCATGTCTTCCTGGCCACCAACCATCTTCAGACGTCCCAGTTCGATCAGGATCTCTCGTGCCGGTACGCCGTACTTGGCTTCGGCTCTCCGGGCAAACAGCAGGAAGCTCGAATAGACGCCGGCATAGCCGAGCGTCAGCGAGTTGCGGTCGATGCGCACCGGGAAGTCGAGGATCGGGGTGACCAGGTCTTCGGCGACGTCGGTGACCTTGAACAGATCGACGCCGGTCTCGATGCCCATGCGGTTGGCCACGGCGATGAATACTTCCAGCGGCGTGTTGCCGGCACCGGCACCCATGCCGCCGCAGGCGCAGTCGATGCGCCTTGCCCCAGCTTCGATCGCCGCCAGGCTGTTGGAGATACCCATGGCCATGTTGTGGTGGCCGTGGAAGCCGAGTTCGGTTTCCGGCTTCAGGTGCTGGCGCAGGTGGCCGACTCGGGCGCTGACGTCGTCCGGCAGCATGTAGCCGGCGGAGTCGGTGACGTAGATGCACTGCGCCCCGTAGCTTTCCATCAATCTGGCTTGCTTGAGCAGCGCTTCCGGCTCGCTCATGTGCGCCATCATCAGGAAGCCGACGGTGTCGAGGCCGAGCTTCCGTCCGGCGATGATGTGCTGTTCGCTGACATCGGCTTCGGTGCAGTGGGTGGCGACCCGGACGGTGTGGATGCCGCAGTCGGCGGCGACTTTCAGATCATCGACGGTGCCGATGCCGGGGATCAGCAGGGCGGAGACCTTGGCCTGCTTGAGCAGCGGGATCACGGCACGGAGATAGTCTTCGTCACTCGCCGCGGCGAAGCCGTAGTTGACGGATCCACCCCCCAGGCCATCGCCATGGGTGACTTCGATCAGCGGGACGCCGGCGATATCGAGGCCGGTGGCGATCTTCTGCATCTGTTCGATGCTGATCTGGTGCCGTTTCGGGTGCATGCCGTCGCGCAGCGACATGTCGTGGGTTTTGACCTTGATGCCTTTGAGATTCATGGATCGTGCTTCCTTCAGGCGGCCACGGGCGTGATGCGCCCGGCGAGGATTTCTTCGGCGAACATTTCGGCGGTGCGGGCAGCCGCGGCGGTCATGATGTCGAGGTTGCCGGCGTACTTCGGCAGGTAGTCACCAAGACCTTCCACCTGCAGGAAGGTGGTGACGCGGTTGCCGTCGAAGACGGGGCCGTTCATGACTCGATAACCGGGTACGTACTTCTGGACTTCGGCGAGCATCTCGCGCACCGAGGCTTCGATCTCTTGCTGCTTCGGTGCGTCCACCGTCAGGCAGTGGACGGTGTCGCGCATGATCAGCGGTGGTTCGGCCGGGTTGACGATGATGATGGCCTTGCCGCGCTCGGCACCACCCACCGACTTCACGGCAGCGGCGGTGGTGCGGGTGAATTCGTCGATGTTCTTGCGGGTGCCGGGGCCGATCGACTTGGAAGCCACCGTTGCCACGATCTCGGCGTACGACACTTTCTGCACGCGGGACACGGCGTAGACCATCGGGATCGTCGCCTGGCCACCGCAGGTGACCATGTTGACGTTCATCTCGCGCTTGCCGGCATGGGCCTTCAGGTTGATCGGCGGAATGCAGAACGGGCCGATGGCCGCAGGCGTCAGGTCGATCATCATCACGCCGAGCGCAGTCAGCGCATCGGAGTGCTGCTTGTGGACGTAGGCGGAGGTGGCATCAAAGGCGATCTGGATGTGGTCGCTGGCCACGAAGGGCAGCAGACCCTCAACGCCTTCGGATGTCGTCTTCAGGCCGTATTCACGCGCCCGCGCCAGACCTTCCGATTCCGGATCGACACCGACCATCCATACCGGCTCCAGCACGCTGGAACGCTTCAGCTTGTACAGCAGGTCCGTCCCAATGTTCCCAGGACCGATGATCGCGCAGCGGATCTTTTTCATGGTGTGATCTCGGGTTCAGACGAAGCGCATCGACACGGACCCGAGGTCCTGGAAGCGCACGGAGATGGCATCGCCGGCAGCGACGGGAATCGCCTCGGTCGCGCCGCCGCTCATGATGAAAGTGCCGGCCGGAATCTCTTCGCCCCGGGCGGCCAGATGATTGGCGAGTGCGGCGATGGCGACGGCCGGATGGCCAAGAACGGCAGCACCGGCAGCCATCGCGACGATCTCGCCGTTCTTCTCCATCACCAGACCGAGCGTGCGCAGATCCAGGCCTTCGACGCTGCGGGCAACACCGCCGACGACGAAGCGCGAAGCCGAGGTGTTGTCGGCAATCACGCTGGCGAGATCGAAGCGGAAGTTCTCGTAGCGCGAGTCGATGATCTCCACCGCAGGCACCACGAAATCGGTGGCCGCCAGCACGGCGCCGGCTTGGCAGCCGGGACCGCGCAGCGCCTTCTTCAGCACGAACGCGATCTCCGCCTCGACCTTCGGATGGATCAGCTTGGCGGTATCGATCTCGCCACCATCGGCGACGCTCATGTAGTCGAAGATCACGCCGAAGACCGGCGTCTCCACGCCCATCTGTTTCATCTTGGCGCGCGAGGTGAGCCCGGCCTTCAGGCCGGCGATGCGCTGGCCGCGCGATTCCTTGCGAGCCCGGATCGCGGCCTGGATGGCATAGGCATCGTCCCAGTCGAGCTGCGGATGGGCGTCGGTGATCTTGGTGACGGCGGTGGCGCTCAGCTCGGCATTTTCGAGATGGGCGGCGAGTTGCTGGATCGTGTTGTTATCGAGAGTCATGGCGAGCTCAGATGAAGCGCACCGAACAGCCACCGAGGCCGCCGACGCTGCAGGTGAAGGAATCGCCGGCGATGACCGGCATCAAGGGTGATTGCGAGCCGGACAGAATCACTTCGCCGGCCTTCAGCGGAATGCCGAGTGAGCCCAGCGTGTTGGCCAGCCAGGCGACGGCGTTGACCGGCGAGCCCTGTACCGAGGCGCCCGCCGAAGTGCTGACGATGTCGCCGTTCTTCTCGACGACCATGCCGGCCACCGACAGATCGAAGCCGCGCAAGCTGCGCGGCGTGCCGCCGAGCACGAACACACCGCAGGAGGCGTTGTCGGCGACGGTGTCCTGAATCTTGATCTTCCAGTCGCGGATGCGACTGTCGACGATCTCGAAGCAGGGCAGCACGAAGTCGGTGGCGCGCAGCACGTCGGCCGCGGTGATGCCCGGGCCGTTCAGATCGGCTTTCAGGATGAAGGCCACTTCGGCTTCCGCCTTCGGAGCAATCAGCGTATCGACGGGGATCGGCTGGCCTTCGTGATAGACCATGGCCGAGGTCAGCTGACCGAAGTCCGGCTGGTAGACCCTGAGCATGTCCTGCACCGCTTTCGAGGTAACGCCGATCTTCTTGCCGATGATCGTTTCACCGCTGGCCAGACGCCGCTCGATCATCCGCAGCTGGATGCGGTAAGCATCGTCAAGCGTGATTTCGGGCCGGCGTTCGGTGAGCGGTGCCACGGCACGGCGTGCGACCAGCGCTTCGTACAACTCGTCGCCGTACTGGCGAATGTCTTGTGGGTTCATGTCGATCTTGTCTGTTCAGTGCAGGCCGGCGTTCAAGCCGCTTCCTGCAGGAAATCGGTGACCAGCCGCGCGAAGCGCGCCGAGTGTTCGATCTGGGTCCAGTGGCCGCATTTGCCGAACACATGCAGCTGCGCGTTCGGGATCAGCTGGGCAAGCTTCAGCGACGTGGCAAGCGGAATCACCTGATCCTCACGGCCATGGATGACCAGGGTTTGGTGGGCAAGCTGGGAGATATCGGCTTCCGCGCTCGCCAGTGCATCGATCGAGCGTTGACGCGGCACAGGAAACATCGCAGAGAACGATTCCTGGAAGCCCGGGCGGATGCTGGCCTGATAGCGCAGCTGGGCCAGTTCGTCATTGACCAGGGACCGGTCATAGGCGAACAGATCCATCATCCGGCGCATGCTTTCGAACGACGGCTGATAGCCCCAGACCGCATCGAGCGCTGGCGTCAGTTCGAAGTGCACACCGGCCGCGCCCATCAGCACCAGCCGGCGCACACGCTGCGGATGGCGAATGGCCAGCGCCAGCGACAAGGCACCGCCGAAGGAATTGCCGACCAGATCGACCTGCGCAAGCGCGAGCGCATCAAGCAGGCCGATTGCATGGCTCACCCAGTGATCCAGCGTGTATTGGTGATCGACCGGACGATCGGTGAAGCCGAAGCCGACCATGTCCGGCGCGATGACGCGACGCGTCTCGGCGAACTTCGGCATCACCAGCCGCCAGTTCGCAAAGGCACTGACACCAGGGCCGGAGCCGTGGATCAACAGCAGCGGCACGCCCGGCGCGCTGCTGTTGAGGTCGTGATAGTTGGTGCGGATGCCGGCGGCGGCGATGCTCAGGCCGACTTCCGGATTGCTGTTGGTGGTCATGGCGTTCTCAGGCGTACTTGATGCAGACGTTGCGCAGCTCGGTGTAGAACTCGAGCGAGTGCACGCCGCCTTCACGGCCAATGCCGGACTGCTTGCTGCCGCCGAAGGGCGTTCTCAGATCGCGCAGAAACCAGCTGTTGATCCAGCACAGGCCGACGTCGATCTGACCGGCCATGCGATGGGCGCGGCCCAGGTTCTGCGTCCACACCGTGGTGCACAGGCCATAGGGCGTGTCGTTGGCCAGCGCCACGACTTCGTCCTCGCTGTCGAACGGGGCGATATGGCAGCAGGGCCCGAAGATTTCCTCGCGGACCACGCTCGCGGTTTCCGGCAGGCCGGTCCAGATCGTCGGCTGCACCCAGGCGCCATTGGCGAGTTCGCCCGCCATGTCCGGCACGCCGCCACCGGTGACGATGGTCGCGCCTTCGGCCTTGGCCTTGGCGTAGTACGACAGCACCTTGCTGCGATGCTCCTGGGAGATCAGCGGACCGATGCCGGTGGCCTTGTCGCTGGGCACGCCGGGCTTCATCGCTTCGGCCCGGACTTTCAAGGCGGCAACGAACTTGTCGAAGATCGGCCGCTCGACATAGACGCGCTCGGTACCCAAGCAGACCTGGCCGCAGTTGACGAACGAAGACCGGGCGATGCCATCGATGGCGGCATCGAAATCAGCGTCCGCAAACACGATGCCGGCATTCTTGCCGCCCAGCTCGAACGACACCGGCCGCAAGCCCTTCGAGGCTGCACTCATGATCGCCTGGCCAGTGCGGGTTTCGCCGGTGAAAGTGATCGCGTCGACATCGCGGTGCGAGGTCAGGAACTCACCCGCAGAATCCGGCCCAAGGCCATGAACGACGTTGTAGACGCCTTTCGGAATGCCGACCTTGTTCATCACTTCGCCGAGCAGGGTCGCCGTGGCCGGCGTTTCTTCCGACGGCTTGACCACCACCGTATTGCCGCAGGCCAGCGCCGGGCCGACCTTCCAGGTCATCAGCAGCAGCGGCAGGTTCCAGGGGCAGACCACGGCAATCACGCCGCGCGGCTTGCGGATGGCGTAGTTCAGCGCTTCGCCACCATCGGGCGTGGCCATCTCGAACGTCTCGGTCGGCACGTTCTTGATCACGTCGGCGAACATCTTGAAGTTGGCGGCGCCACGCGGAATGTCGATATGCGAAGCCATCGACATCGGCTTGCCGGTATCGGCGACCTCGGCGGCCAGGAAGTCATCGAAGCGGCGAGTGATCTCGTCGGCCACCGCGTGCAGCAGTTCGGCGCGCCGGGTCACCGGCATCTTGCCCCAGGGCCCCTTCATCGCTGCACGCGCGGCGGCGACGGCCGCTTCGACTTCGGTACGGCCGCCTTCACTGACCAGGCCGATCAGCGAATTGTCGATCGGGTTCCGGTTCTCGAACGTCTTGCCACTATCCGACGGCACGAAGGCGCCGCCGATGAAATGCAGGAATTGCTTCACGGTCTGTCTCGCTCACGCATCTTTCATGAACTCTGTTGAGGTGCTCTTGCTTCTCGGAGGCTGCAGTACGGGTTCCGTACCGCGCGCCCTTTCATTCCTGGCTTCAGGTCACGACCGACAGGAAGGCTTCGTTGAGCTTGCGGTCGTGATAGAAAATCGCGCGGCCCAGTTCGTCGTCGGTCCAGGTCAGCACCGGGCGATCCGGATAGCTGATGTAGCCGCCGGAGAACACTTCGTTGCGGTTGCCGCTCGGGTCGAAGAAATAGATGGTTTCGCCGCGCGTGATGCCGTGGCGCGTCGGGCCGATGTCCAGTGACACGCGGTTGCGGCTGATCAGGTCCGCGGCCTTCAGCACTTCGCCCCAGTTGTCGAGCAGGAACGAAGCGTGGTGGAACTTGCCCTTGCAGGGTTGCCGAATGAAGGCGACATCGTGCGGCTTGTTCGAGCAGGTCATGAACGCGCTGATCACCAGCTTGTCCGGCCCGGCAATCACTTGCTCGGTGAGCGTGAAACCAAGAATCTCGATGAACAGCTTCATCGTGTTGTCGAGGTCATCGCCGTACAGCAGGCAATGGTCGAAACGACTCGGCGACATGCCTTTCAGACCATCCGGATAGATGTCCGGATTGAGCGTCGGCATGCCATTGCCGACTTTTCCCTTTTCGGCATACAGCTCCATGACGTGGCCGGTGGACGTGGTGAAACGAAACCGACGGCCCGTCTGCGGATGCTCGTCGGCCGCGACCCAGCTCAGTTCACTGGCCAGGCCCGACTCTTCGATGTCCTTCGCGAACTTCTCCAGGGTCGCGTTTGAATCGACGCGCCAGCCCATGTAGTCCATGCCGGCGGAGTCCGTCTCACGCAGCACGACGCTGTGGTGGTCGTGCTCATCCCAAGCTTTCAGGAACACTCGACCCTGGTCGTCGCGGGCGGTTTCCAGCAGGCCCATCACATGGGTGTAGTGGTGGATGGATGCTTCCATGTCCAGCACCCGCAGGGCCACATGCCCCGGGCGCAGCACTCCAGTCAAAGCCATTTCAGTTCCTCCAGCTCATATCGAATGCCGGCGATTTGCCGGCGGTAACGGAATCTCCACCCTGTGACGGGCTCAGTTCCGCTTTCGTGAACGCCCTGCCCATCTTCCCGACCACGCGGATATCGAGATCCGTGTCCGGGTACAGCCGACAGGCCAGTGCGTAGCCTTGCGTCTCTTCCACGCTGCTGACGCAATCACGGCTCATCTTGTTTGTGTGGTACCGACCGGCGACCACCTGCACCTTGCAGACGCCGCAGCCGCCGCCCCTGCAGCCCACCGGAATGCCTCGACGGCCGAGACGCTCCATGCCGCACAGCGCGTGCTCGTCGGCGCGAACTTCGAAACTGGCGCTCTCCGACGACGGCAAGCCATCGGCGAGTCCGACGATGCGAATGCGATGGCTCATGCAGGCGCGCTCACGCTGATTCCGCCTGGCGCGTGAGGGAACGAGTGCATCGAATCGTTCATCAAAGTGAACGGAACAAGGGACTGCGCGCCAATGCGTTGGCGCCGTCGGCCGAGGTCAGGAACTTCTCGGTGTAGATATCGCGCTCGAACAATCGCCCCTGCATCAGGCTGCGAATGCAGGCTTCGATCATCACCGGCGGTCCGCACAGATAAGCACGATGACCGCGAAAATCGTTGCCGAATTGCGTGACTGCCGCCTCGTGGACGAAGCCTCTGGCACCGGTCCAGTTGCAGGCCTCGGTCGGCTCGTTCAGCGCGGGCAGGTAGTGGAAGTTCGGATGCCGGCTGGCGAGCAACACGAACTCTTCGTCGTAGTACAGCTCGGCGCGATTGCGGGCGCCGTAGACCAGCGTGATGTCGCGCTGCTCGCCGCTGGCCAGCAGGTCGAGAATCATCGACCGTGGACTCGACAATCCAGAGCCGCCAGCCATGAAGATCAGCGGCTGCGGGTCCGACAGACGCACGAAGAAGCGCCCGAGCGGCCCGGTGAAACGGATCGTGTCGCCCTGCTTCAGCACATCGTGCAAGTACGTGGTGCCCTGCCCGTTCGGCACGCGGCGCACGTTCAGTTCCACCAAGGTCGGATCGTCGGGCCGGCTGGCCAGAGAAAACGCTCGCGGCTGATCGAGCCCGGGAATCTGCACCTGCACGTACTGGCCAGCCTGGAAGGCGATGCCTTCACCGGGCAGGCGAATACGAATGCCCTTGATCGTTGGCGACAGGGCAACGATCTCTTCGACCACGCCTTCGAAGTCCTGCACCGGGTAATGGCGCGCATCCGGATCTTCATCGACATCGGCTTCGATAGTCACATCCGAAGTGACGGTTGCACAGCAGGCTAGCGCCTTGCGTTCCTCGCGCTCGAAATCCATCAACGCGAATGGCGAGGCGTTGCCATGCTCGTAGTCGCCGTCGATGACCTGCACCTTGCAGGTGGCGCAAAGACCATGACAGCAGGCATGCGGCAACCACACGCCCGCACGCAGGCAAGCGTCGAGGATCGTCTGCCCTTCTTCCGCTTCAACCGTGTGGCCGAGCGGCTCGATGGTGATCTGGTAGCTCATCTGGCTTACGTGCAGGAACCCTTGATGCCGGTGAGTCCTGGTGTCCGGAAGCGCAGAACCGCCTTGTGACCAAGGCCGTTGGTGGCCAACGACAGCTCAGGATCCGGCGTGAAGCGCTCGCCGGAACGGAACCATTCGACCTCGTTCCAGTTGATCTTTGCGGTATCCGGATGGGCCGGATACAAGCTCGGGATCACCGCCGCGGTGAGCGCTCCGAATGGAGTGGAGGCTTCAATCGGAATGCACAGCGGCGCGCAGTACATCAGGTGGTCTTCCCAGCCGATGTACAGCAGCTGCTTGCCGTGGAAGTTCTCCACGCGGTCCTTCATGTCCCCGCTGTAGCCGGGCTTCAGTGCGACGACGCTCATGTCTTGTTCCTCCGCTTATTCGGAAACGGCCGGCTTGCCGGTCCAGGCTTTCCAGTTCTTGGCGTCCAGCGAACCGAGATACTCGCCACCGTCTTCGCCAACATGGAAGCCGTAGTACTGCAGCACTTCGGCCAGCGGATCGAAGCCGGGCGCGGTCGGATCGGTACCCGGGCGGAAGCAGTTGCCCTGGTAGATCTGGTGTACCGGCAACCAGCTATGGATGTACTTCTCCGGCTCGTTATCGAAAATGTCCTTGCAGCCATCCGAGCAGAAGTGGAATTTGTCTTCGCGATACGTCGATTCGCGATAGCAGATCTTGGTCGGATCATCCGGCTCGGTGAAGAACATCGGCACCTGACAGAGCTGGCAGAGCATCGGCAGGGTGGCGTTATAGAAGCGCTCGCCTTTCTCCTGCTGCTCGCGCCAGTGCTCGAGACGCGGACGATAGAGCTTGTCGAAGGTCGTCGGATATTTCTCCGACAGCCATTTCATTTCGCTCTCTTCCGGCACCCAGGTATGAAAGGCAGCGGCGTGCGTGTAGTTGTAGAACGTCGCCCAGGTCTCGTGGCTCAAGCGGTGCTTTTCCTTCGACGCAACCTCGTGGTACTTCGGCATGCGGATGCCGTAGCGAGTCAGATCGTTGAACAGCGCACCGCCGTTCTGCTCGAAGTACATCTCCCAGGCTTCTGCCCATGACATGACACGCTTCGGCAGCATGTAATCCATCATCATCGACACCAGCGACAGCAGGCGATAGCCGCGCCAGAACCATTTGTCGAGCCACTTCTGGACGATCGGCACATTGCCCGGATCCTGCTCGAGGATGAACTTCACCACTTCGAGCCCCAGCGTCATGTGGCGCGATTCATCGCTCTGCGCCGAGAAGCCGAAGGTCACCGTCGCCATGTCGCCGTTGTAGGCGGCACCGCTCATGAACGGCATGAACAGCAGGTTGGTCAGCACGTACTCGAACGAGAACGAGATCGCGGTGACGAACTCGAACGGCCCGGCGCTCATCGCATCTTCGAAGTAGGACTTCGGCACGCTCAGGTACCACACGCGATCATGCATGTGCGTGTAGTCGTGGAGGCCGTTGAAGAACTTGTTGTAGTGGCTGATCGTGTGCGCCTGCGTCTGCGCATGACGCAGTTCGTCGATCGCCTGCATCTGTGCCGCAATGCGCGCACTGGTTCCGCGGAAGTTGCGGCCGGCCATCGCGAAGCCACGATGAGCCGCGTACTCCAGCGGGCTGACGCCAGTCAGGAACAGCTTCAGCGTGTTGATGTAACGAGCATCGGTGACGTTGAACTGACCATTGTTCTGCTGGAAGGCGTCGACGATCGCGTAGAGCTTTTTCTCTTTCTCGCCCTGATATTTCCAGTAGGCATCCATGGTCAGGCGAAACGGGTCTTCCCATTTGTCCCAGTCGTGGATCT
>NZ_CAISIQ010000228.1 GCF_903885465.1 uncultured Nevskia sp. | reverse complement strand
TGGGCATCGGCGTCGGCGACAAGGTCGACCTGATGATTCCGCAGCTCAGCGTCACTCCGGCCGGCGTGCTGCCGCGCTTCCGCCGCTTCACGCTGAGCGGTGTGTTCAAGGTCGGCATGTACGAATTCGATCGCGGCCTCGGGCTGGTGAATCTCGACGATGCCGCCGCGCTGTACCGGCTCGGCGACAACGTGACCGGCGTGCGCCTGAAGCTCCACGATCTGTTTCAGGCCCCGCGCGTCGCCCGCGAGCTTGCCCGCGACACGCCCGGTGCCTACTTCGTCAGCGACTGGACGCGCAGCCACGCGAACTTCTTCCGCGCCGTGGCGACCGAGAAGACCGTGATGTTCCTGATCCTCTCGCTGCTGGTCGGCATCGCGGCATTCAACATCGTTTCCACACTGGTCATGGTCGTGCAGGACAAGCAGGCGGACATCGCGATCATGCGCACGCTCGGTGCGACACCGCGCTCGGTCATGGCGGTGTTCATGGTGCAGGGCTCGGTGATCGGCGTGATCGGCACCATCATCGGCGTCAGCCTCGGCGTGCTACTGGCGCTCAATGTGCAGACGCTTGTTCCGCTGCTGGAGGCCGCGACAGGCCGCCAGTTCCTGTCGCCGGACATCTACTACATCAGCGATCTGCCCTCGGACTTGAAGCTGGCCGACGTGCTGCAGATCAGCCTGCTGTCGCTGGCGCTCGGCCTGGTGTCGACGCTGTATCCGGCCTGGCGGGCTTCGCGGGTGCAGCCTGCAGAGGCGCTGCGTTATGAGTAGCGCCATGAATTCCGACATCGTCATCGCCTGCCACGGCCTAGCCAAAACCTTCGACGACGGCCGCCTGAACCTGACCGTCTTCGAGGGCATCGACCTCGAACTCAAGCGTGGTGATCGCATCGCCATCGTCGGTTCGTCCGGCGCTGGCAAGAGCACCTTGCTGCACATCCTTGGCGGGCTCGATTCGCCGACCGCGGGCACGGTATCGGTGGCCGGGCGGGAGATGAGTTCGCTCAGTGACGCCGAGCGTTCGCGGGTGCGCAATGCCAGCCTCGGCTTCGTCTATCAGTTCCATCACCTGCTGCCGGAGTTCTCGGCGCAGGAGAACGTGGCGATGCCGCTGTTGATCCGGCGCACGCCGCGCGCGGAAGCGTTGGCGACGGCGGCAAAGCTGCTGGAAAGAGTCGGCCTCGGTCAGCGGCTGAGCCACAAGCCGGGCGAGCTGTCCGGTGGCGAGCGTCAGCGCGCAGCGGTGGCGCGGGCACTGGTCACCCGGCCGGCCTGCGTGCTTGCTGACGAGCCGACCGGCAACCTCGACACCCGCACTGCCGAAACGGTGTTCGAGCTGATGCTGGAACTGAACCGGGAACTCGGCACCAGCCTGATCGTCGTCACCCACGATCTGAAGCTGGCGGCGCGCATGGATCGCATCTTTTCCCTGCAGGCCGGTGGCCTGAAGGAAGTGTCGCGCGAGCAGCTCGCGGCGGGTGTCCAGCCCGGCTGAATCGGTTGGCGCGTTTGCGTCCCCAGTCGTGGGACGCCGGTTTTCGCCTGTTCCGCTGGTCTTCGCGTTCACCATCGGCGCGCTGGCGTTGCTGCAACTGCCGGCGCTGCCACCGTTGTGGCTCTGGCTGCTGCCGCTGACAGCAGCCCTGTTCCGCTCGCGATGGCGCGGGCTGTTGCTGGCGTTCGCGATCGGCGCGGCGCTGACCGCTCAGCGCGCTTCGGAATTGATCGACCAGCGCTGGCCGGTGTCGCGCTACGGCGAAGTGCTGACCGTCGAAGGCATCGTCGCCAACCTGCCGCAGGCCAGCAGCACAAGCACACCCGATGGCGGCGACAAGCCGGGCGATCAAGCGGCGGACAGCCTCAGAACCTGGCGCTTCCGTTTCGATCCGCTCGGCGCGGACCTTCCCGAACACATCCGTGCGGCCTGGTATCGCAGCAGCGAAACCCTCCGCGGCGGCGAATGCTGGCGACTGAGCTTGAGCCTGCGCACGCCGCACGGCAGCCGTAATCCCGGCGGTTTCGATTACGAAGGCTGGCTGTTCCGCCAAGGCATCGCGGCGACCGCGACGGTGCGCAGCGGCGAGCGTTGCACGACCCGCGGCGGTCATGCGCTGCTCAAGCTGCGGCAGGCCTTTGCCGATCGGCTTGCCCGCTGGCTGCCGGGTCATCCGGCGCTACCGATGGTCGCGGCGCTGAGCCTGGGCGATACCTCGGGGCTTGACGAAGATGACTGGCAGGCGTTCCGGCTGACGGGAACCACGCACCTGGTGGCGATCTCCGGCTTCAATGTCGCGATCGTCGCCGGTGTCGTCTTCTGGCTGATCCGCTGGCTGTGGAGCCGCTCGGCCTCCTTGAGTCAGCGCTTGCCGGCACCGCGTGCCGCGCTGCTGGCCTCGGTGATCGCCGCCCTGCTGTACGCACTGCTCGCCGGCTTCGAGCCGCCGGTGCAGCGTGCCGCCTGGATGCTCGGCCTGCTGGTGCTGGCCGGCTGGTGGGGCGGGCTCGGTCAGCCGTCGCGAGCGCTGGCGCTGGCCTGGGCGGTGATCGTCGCCAGCGATCCGCTGAGTCTGCTGTCGCCCGGCCTGTGGCTGTCGTTCTCGGCGGTCGCGGCGATCTTCTATGTCAGTGGTGGTCGACTGGCGCCAGTCAACGGCTGGCGCGCGGCGCTGAGCATCCAGCTGATGCTCAGCGTCATGCTGGCGCCGCTGACCCTGTACTGGTTCCAGGGCACCAGCCTGACCGGGCCGCTGGTCAATCTGATCGCAGTACCGGCCGCCGCCGTGCTGACGCCGGCGCTGCTGTTCGCCTTGCTCCTTGCCGCCGTGGTGCCGGTGCTGGGATTGCCCTTGCTGCACCGAGTCGCCGATGTCCTCGCGCTGGCGCAGGACGGCCTGCTGTGGATCGCCGAGCGGACGCCGCAAGCCTGGCTGGCGGCCAGCCCGGAACCGGCGGCGCTGCTGCTGGCCTTGATCGGCGCGATCGCGCTGTTCGCGCCCACGGGTTTGCCGACCAGAGTCTTCGGCCTGCTGGCCTTGTCCGCGCTGGCCTTGCCGCCGGCTCGCACGGTCGACAGCGGCTTCCGGCTGACTGTGCTCGATGTCGGTCAGGGTCTGGCGGTGGTCGTGCAGACGCGCGAGCACACGCTGTTGTTCGACGCCGGCCCGGCTTGGCCCGGCAGCTTCGATGCCGGACGTTCGGTGGTCGTGCCTTATTTGCTGCGCAGCGGCCTGCGGAGCATTGACCGGCTGATCGTGTCGCACGGCGATCTCGATCATCGCGGCGGCGTGGCGGCCGTTGCCGCCATCCTGCCGATCGCCAGCCGCAGCGGTTACGGCACCGATACGCCCTGCCGCGCCGGCGAGCGTTGGGACTGGGACGGCGTCAGTTTCGAGCTGCTCGCAGGGCCCGAGAACGGCTTGTCGGACAACGACGGTTCCTGCGTGCTGAGGGTCGCACAGGGCGATCAAGCGGTGCTGCTGACCGGCGACATCGAAGCGAAGACCGAAGCGCGGCTGCTCGTTGAGCTGTCAGAAAAACTGCCGGCGACCGTGCTGGTCACGCCGCATCACGGCAGCCGGACTTCATCGACCGCGGCTTTCCTCGATGCCGTGCAGCCGCAGCTGGCGATCCACAGTGCCGGCTGGCACCACCACTTCGGTCATCCAGCGCGCGTCGTTGTCGCGCGCATGCAAGAACGAGGCATCGCCCAGGTGGCGACTGGCGATGACGGCGCGGTGACGGTCGCCATCGACGGCAATCGTCTTGCTTGCGAGCGCTATCGACCGAACGCGCTACGGTTGTGGTCGACACCGGCCGACGAGGTCTGGCGCAGCGGTTTGCCTTCAGTCATCGGCCCCTGCCGATGAGGCCGATGAGGCCGATGAGGCCGATCAGACAGGCCAGCGGATCGCACTGATCTCGATGTCCCTGTCGCCCGCGGGCCGCTGCCACAGCGCGACATCGCCGACCTGCAGGCCGAGCAGCGCTCGCGCCAGCGGCGAGGTCCAGCTGATCAGTCCGGCTTCCGGATCGGCTTCGTCCTCGCCGACGATCCGGTAGCGACTCTCGAGATTGTCGTCGTCGAGCACGGTGACTTCAGCACCGAACGCCACCTTGCTGGCGTCGCGCGTCGCGCCATTGACCACCTGCGCGGCAGCGATCCGGGCCTGCAGCCAGCGCAGTTCGCGATCGAGCCCGGCGCGGCGCTGGCGGCGATCGGCGGCATCGGCAGCAATCGCCGCGATATCGGCCTCGACCGCATCGCGGCGTGCTTCGAGCATGGCCAGGCCACGCGGCGTGACGTAGTTCGGATGCGGACTGAGCGGCAGTTCGGGCAGATCTTCGGGTTCGTCGCCGTCAACCTCGCGGACGTGGGCCCGGCTCATCGGGCGCGACTCACTTGACGAGCTGCTCGCGCAGGAAGGCCAGGGTGCGGTCGAGCGCGGCACGCGTCGGCTGGCCGGCTTCGTCGATCAGGTGCGTGGTCAGCACGCTGTGCGGGTTGCCGAAGCCTTCGCGGTTGCCGTGACAGGCATCGATCTCGATGCCTTCGAACGCATCGCCGAATTCACGGCGCAGGCGCTCGAAGCGCGAGGGCGCGCAAAGCGGATCCCCGTGGAAGCGCAGGCCGAGAATGCGGGCGCCGTGCTTGTCGATCTTGTCGTGAGCGGCGGCCAGTTCCTTCGGCGATACATGCAGCGCATCGCGGCGGCCGGGCACCGGGATTGGCAGCGAAGGCTGCGACAGCACCGGCGCGATCACCGGCGCGTCGAGCATCATCGCCAGACCGAAGTTGCCGGTCAGGCACATGCCGACGGCGCCGACGCCGGGCCCGCCGCAGGCTTCGTGCGCTTCCCGCGCCAGCGCCCGCAGCCAGTCGACGATCGGGCTCGACTGATTCGCGGCCAGCGTGCTGAATTCCTTGCTGATGCAGATCCGCAGCACCGAGCGGGTCAGGTAGGGCACGGTAATCGGCTGCAGCGGCGTGCCGAACAATTGCGGCATCCAGACGCTGAAGCCGGCATCGGCCACGGTCGTCGCGAAGGTCGTGACCTGCGGCGTGATGCCGGGAATCTCGCTCATCACGATCACCGCCGGGCCGTGGCCGCGCCGGTAGACCGCGCGGGTTTCGCCGAGATGGCTGTGCGGGGCGAGGGTGAAGCCGGGAATCGCTGGAAGATGGTCGATCATGGCTAGCGCATCAGTTGGTAAGGCCCGCCTTTCCCCAGCGCCGCCTGCCAGGCTGGCCGGGCCTTGATGCGGGCGAGGAAGTTGAGGATGTTCGGATAGCCCTGGCTGGCGCCACCGCGGGCGGCGGCGGCTTCGAGCGGGAAGCTCATGATGATGTCGGCCGCGGTCAGTTCGCTGCCGGCGAACCAGCCGCTGTCGCCGAGCGCGGTTTCGATGCTGGTCAGGTGCAGTTTCAGGCTCGGATCGAGATAGCCCCGGCCGACGCCGTTGGCGATCGCCTTGGCGATCGGCCGGATCAGCCACGGCGTTGGCGCGACGGTGGTCTTCGAGAAGATCAGCTTCATTACCAGCAGCGGCATCAGCGAGCCTTCGGCGTAGTGCAGCCAGTAGCGGTAGCGGTTGTATTCCGGTGTGCCGACTGCGGGTATCAGCCGGCCGTTGCCGTGACCCTCGATGAGGTGCTCGATGATCGCGCCGGTTTCGGCGATCACCACACCGTCATCGCTGATCACCGGCGACTTGCCGAGCGGGTGCACGGCTTTCAGCTCGGGCGGCGCGAGCATGGTCTTCTTGTCGCGCTCGTAGCGCTTGACCGTGTACGGCAGGCCCAGTTCTTCGAGCAGCCACAGGATGCGCTGGGAGCGCGAGTTTTCGAGATGGTGGACGACGATCATGGGCAGCCGGCTCCGGTTTCAGTGCAGCTAGCCTAGCTGCATCCGTCGATGTGCGGTCGCGCATCCAAACTGGCGTACGACTCAGGAAGAACGCCGATGAAACGCTCGCTCCGAACGCTTGCCCCCGCTGCCTTGCTGCTGGTCACGCTGCTCGCCGGCTGTGATGACGATGATCATCAGCGCCATCAGCCGAGCTACGGCGCACACCATGATCCAGGCGATGGCGCGATCGGCCTCGATGGCGACACGGTGGTGATCGAAGCCGGTGGCCAGCCCGAGCTTGCGCGCGTCGAACTCGATGGTGCGCTGAGCATCGGTGAAACCGGTATCGAAACCAGCCCGGAAGCCCGAACCGCGCTGAAGGCCTACAGCGCAGCGGCGGTGGCGATGAAGACCCATGCGATCGCTTTCGGCCGTGCCGGTGTCGGCTTCGGTTTCGATACCTTGCGCGATGTCGTCGACGGCCTGATCGAGGGCCGCGACGACGTCGGCAGCGAAGCGCGCGAAGGCGCCGAAGTTCTGGTGGTCAAGGCACGCGAGCTATGCGAGCGGATGCAAACCGTGCAGGTGGCGCAGCAGGCCGCGGCGGCGGCGGTACCGGCGTTCGCGCCCTATGCGGTGCTGGACGATGCGCAGGTCCGGGAATGCTTCGAAGGGATCGACAAGGAAGTCAAAGATCTTCACGACAAGGCCGAGCCGGCGTCATCCGGCGGCGCCTGATCACCGATCCGCTCAGGCCGGCGGCAGGTTGGCCGGCAGCACGATCCGGAAGCGGGTCCCCGGCTCGGCGGGCTCGACGCTGATCCGGCCGCGGTGCAGGTCGACGATCTTCTTGCAGATGGTCAGGCCGATGCCGTTGCCGGGATATTTTTCGCGGGCGTGCAGGCGCTGGAACAGGCCGAACACCTGCTCGGCGTGCTTCTCGTCGATGCCGATGCCGTTGTCGCGCACGCTCAGTTCCCAGTCGTCGCCCTGACGCTCGGCGGCAATCTCGACTACCGGCGCCACGTCCGGACGGCAGAACTTCACGGCATTGCCGATCAGGTTCTGAAACAGCTGCACCATCTGCCGCTCGTTGCCGAGAATGCTCGGCAATTCACCGACCGTCACCGTGGCTGCTGCGGCACTGATCGCGCCATGGACGTTGGCCATGGCAGTGGCGACGACCCGGTTCAGATCGACGGGCTGCGTGGCATCGGATGCCCGTGACACACGCGAGTAGGCGAGCAGATCCTCGATCAGGCTTTTCATCCGCTGCGCGCCAGAGGTGACGAAGCCGATGTACTCGTCGGCGTCCGGCCCGAGCTTGCCTTCGTAGCGCTTCTGCAGCAGCTGGGCAAAGCCGGACACCGTACGCAGCGGCTCCTGCAGATCGTGCGAAGCCACGTAGGCGAACTGTTCCAGATCGGCGTTCGAGCGAGTCAGCTCGTCGGCGCGGGCCTTCAACTCCGCCTCGTCGCGCTTGCGGGCGGTGATGTCTTCGGCGGCACCGACCACGCCGAATATCTCGCCGTCCTGACTCAGCGCGGCGATGCTGAACTGGACAGTCACCACGGCGCCGTTGCGGCGGGTCAGCGGCACCTCGTGATTGGTGATCGGATCGCCACCGTCGAGGGTCTGCTGGTAGCGCCGGTAGACGTCCTTCAGGTGCGCTTCGTCGGAGATCAGCTCCGCCCAGGGCATGCCCAGCAGTTCTTCGACCGGATAGCCGGTGATGTCGCTGGTGCGCCGGTTGGCGGTCATGAAGCGGCCTTCGCGATCCATCGTGAAGATCGCGTTGGTGACGTGTTCCATGATCTTTTCGCGGAACTGGGTCGCGGCTTTCAGCGCCACCTCGGCCTGGTGACGGCTGCTGATCATGTTGTTCAGCTCGCCGGCCAGCACGCCGAGTTCGTCCCTGGAGCGCACTTCCACCAGGGTGCTGAGATCGCCCTGGGCCACGCGCACGGTGCCGTCGCGCAGACCTTCGATGCTTCTGCGCAGATCGGTGGAGACCAGCCAGGCAACCAGCATGGCGATGCCGAGCAACACGCCGGCGGCGGTCATGATCACGCCGAGCAGCAGCCACTGCACGGTGCGCGCGCCGCCGGCGAGCACCGTGGAGAAGCCCTGTTGCAGTGCCGTGACGCGAGTGTTGATCGCGTCGATGCGATTGAGGAACAGGCGTCGGCGCTGATCGTCGAGCTGAGCGGTGTTTTCGGCCACAGCGATCTCGCGCGACATGTTCATCAGCTCCTGCACGCAGTCGTCGGCCTTGCCCCAGATGTCCACCGCTTCGGCGAAGAAGCTGAGGCTGCGGAAATTGCGGAACAGGAAGATCATCTCGGGAATGTCTTCGGCCGGCACACCGCCGGCGAGAAAGCCCTGGTAGACGGCCAGTTCATCGTATTGATCCCTGAGCAGTTCCAGGCGTGCCCGCCGGCTGCCCAGCGGCACGGCGATGGCGTTCTGGAAATAGGTCCAGGCACGACGATCACCGGTCTGCAGATAGCGGGTGATCGCGTAGACGGCGTTCTTCTGGCCTTTCGATGACTGGCTTTCGGCGCTGACATAGGCGCGCACGCCGGAAGACATCGACAACGACAGCGCAACGATGATCAGGGCACCCATCATTGCGACCAGAAACATCGCGACCACGCCGCTGAGCTTGGCGCCGATCGA
Organism: uncultured Nevskia sp.; assembly: GCF_903885465.1. GTDB lineage: Bacteria > Pseudomonadota > Gammaproteobacteria > Nevskiales > Nevskiaceae > Nevskia. The sequence goes on along the minus strand of NZ_CAISIQ010000228.1, from coordinate 207 downwards.
CAGATCGCGCGCGCGCTGGACGAGGCTGCGGCGCCGGGTGGGCTCGACTGGTGCGGCGCCGGTCAAGGCGCGCGGGCTTCCTGGGACGGTGCCTGCCGGGCATCGTCCATGACGGCAAGATTGGTTGCGCCCAGGGAATCGTTGGCCGATTCGGGGCGGCTGTGCTCTCCGGACATCACCATGCGGCTGCGGCCGGCGCGCTTGGCC
>NZ_CAISIQ010000227.1 GCF_903885465.1 uncultured Nevskia sp. | reverse complement strand
GGGCCGGCAGCAGGCGGATTTCGCCGACCTTCTCGGTCGAGCGCTGGGTGTCCGGATCGAAGACGCGGATCGATTCGACTTCGTCGTCGAACAAATCGAGGCGATAGGCGTCCGAAGCGCCCATCGGGAACACGTCGATCAAGGCACCGCGCACCGCGAATTCGCCCTGGGTTTGCACCTCGGACACGCTCTGGTAGCCGGCGGCGATCAGGCGTTCGCGGAAAGCGTGCGGCGGCAGTTTGTCGCCGGCCTTCAGCAGCAGCGCGCGGCCATCGAGCCAGCTGCGCGGCGGCAGTCTTTCCAGCAAGGTGCCGGCGGTGATGATCAGCACGCCGCGCGTCTGCGAGGGCAGGCGATACAGCGCGGCCAGGCGATCCGAGAGGATTTCCTGATGCGGCGAGAACGGGTCGTACGGCAGCGTCTCGGCGTCCGGGAAGTGCATCACCGGCAAGGCCGCGTTGGCGAAGAAGCGCAGCTCCTCTTCGAGCTTGTAGGCGTGCTGCTCGCCGGCGGTGACCGCGATCACCAGGCCGTCATGACGGGCCGCAGCTTCGGCAATCGCCAGCGCTGCCGAGGCACCCGGCAGGCCTGCCCAGTGCAGGCGTGCGCCAGCCTCCGCGGGCAACGGCGGGGACAGCAGGATCGGCAGGGACGGCGGGGTACTCAAGGCGGCGGATTATGGCCGCGCGGGGGCGGTCTGTCAGCCTTGTCGATGAACACTGCCGTCCGGCGGGAAGCCGGGCGGCAGCAATGCCGGACTCAGGCTTCTTCGGGAACCCGCATCATCGCCGCCATCTTGGCGTGATCGATCGAGAGCACATCGCCGCCGTCGGCTTCATAGCGCCGCCAGGCGATCTGGATCGGGTCCTGGCGTGTGGTCGCGATCGGATGACGGCGCGGGTGGTAGCTGGCCCGGAACACCGGCAACGCGGCAATGAACAGACGGCCGAGCATTTCGCCGCAGAAGGCCAGGGTCTTCAGGGCTTTCCACGGGGAGCGCAGCCAGCCTTCATGACGGGCCATGCGCGGATACAGGCGCATGGTTTCCTGGGCGATATGCAGCGCGGCTTTCAGAACCATCGCCTTGCGATACCACTCGTGACGGCCGTACAGGTACTTCCAGACCTCGAAGGCGACGGCGCCGTGCTCGATCTCCTCGACCTGGTGCCAGACCCAGACCGCTTTCATCGTCGGATCGGCATCGGCAAACCAGCGATCGTGATGACGAAGGATGATCATGCCGGCGAGGAAGGTGAAGGTTTCGTAGCCGGCAGTGAAGCCGACTCTTTTCTTCAGCGTGTCTTCGTCCGTGTGCTGCTTGAACCAGGCGATCGAGGCATCGTCGATCGCGACGATGTCCGGATAGCGGCTGCGCAGCGCATCGTTGAACGCCAGCAGATTGCGCGAGTGATTGGCTTCCTGGCCGATGATCCGGGTGACGTGCTGACGCAGGCGTTCGTCCGTGATCTGCTCTCGGGCAATCCGCATGGTGGCAACGAGATATCGCTCGAAATGCGGCACATGCATCGCCAGCGCATTCAGGAATACCGAGAACTCCGGCTTGGTCCGGCTCCAGACCACGTCGACGTTCTGGTCCGGGCCTAGCGGGAATCGCAGCGGCCTGACCGGAAAATCATCCATCGGATGTTTCGCAAGCTCTGCCATGACGCACCTCTGATTATTTTTTATGACTCCTCATGACGGAGCGTAGGGCAAACTGGCGAACAAACCAACACAACAACCCAAACAACGACAAACAGGGGAGAAGCACCATGGTTGAACGTACATCCGCAGTCCTGATCAAGAACGGCCTGGCCGGCATGCTGGTTGCGCTGATTGGCGGCTTCATGCTGACCTTCAAGATGATTGGCGGCCTGTCGTTCTCGCCGATTCCGATCTTCATCGAATACGACTTGCCGGGCACCGTCGCCGGCTGGCGCGCCGTGCATCTCGGCATGCTGCTGAACGGCATCATGGCGATCGTGCTCGGCATGGTCGTGCGCCTGTTCGTGCTCCGTGACAGCCAGGCCAGCACCGTGCGCTGGGGTGTGCTGATCGCCTTGTGGGGTAATTTCTGCTTCTACGTGTTCAGCATGTTCGGCTACAACCACGGCCTGACCATGGGCACCAATCGCCTCGGCGAAGGCAACTGGGCCGGTGCTGCCGCGTTCCTGCCGGCGGTGGTGGGCGCGGTGACCTTGATCACGGTGGTCATCGTGCTGCTGCGTGCGCCGATCAAATCTTCTTCGAACTGACACCGAAGCACGTCTGACGATGGCCAAATCGCTGAACCCGGGCGCCGCCAAGCTGCGCTACGTCTGCAACGCCTGTGGAGCCGACGCGCCGAAGTGGCAGGGTCAGTGCGCGGACTGTGGCGAGTGGAACACCCTGGTCGAGACCACAACCTCGAAGCCGAAGGCCCGCGCCGGCAGCTTCTCGGTCGAACGCAGCGCGGTGCGCCGGCTCGACGAGATCACCGGTGAAGACACCGAGCGGGTGCCGACCGGCCTTAGTGAACTCGATCGCGTGCTCGGCGGCGGCATCGTGCCGGGCGCGGTGATCCTGATCGGCGGCGATCCCGGCATCGGCAAGTCGACCTTGCTGCTGCAGGCGCTGGCGGCGCTGGAAGGCCGGGTCAACACCTTGTACGTGACCGGCGAAGAATCGCTGACCCAGGTTTCCTTGCGTGCGCGGCGGCTGGGTCTGCCGAGGCTCGACCTGCCGGTGCTCGCCGAAACCGGCTTGGAAACCATCCTCGACACGCTGACTCGCACCAGGCCCGGCTTCGTCGTGCTCGATTCGATCCAGACGCTGTACACCGATGCGCTGGACGCCGCGCCCGGTTCGGTCTCCCAGTTGCGCGAATGCGCCGCGCAACTGGTGCGTTATGCGAAGGGCAAGGGCTGCACGATCGTGCTGGTCGGCCACGTCACCAAGGAAGGCGCGATCGCCGGCCCGCGCGTGCTCGAACACATGGTCGACACCGTGCTGTATTTCGAGCAGGACGTCGGCAGCCGCTATCGCATCGTTCGCGCCGTCAAGAACCGCTTCGGCGCAGTCAACGAGATGGGCGTGTTCGCGATGACCGATGTCGGTCTCAAGGAAGTGTCGAATCCATCGGCGCTGTTCCTGTCGCGCCATGAACAGCCGGTGCCGGGTAGTGTCATCACGGTCACCCGGCAAGGCTCGCGGCCGTTGCTGGTTGAAGTACAAGCCTTGGTCGATGCGACTCAGGGCAGCAATCCGCGCCGGGTGGCGCTGGGCCTGGAAGGCAATCGTCTGGCGATGCTGCTCGCCGTGCTGCATCGCCATGCCGGCATCGCGCTCGGCGATCAGGACGTGTTCGCCAATGTCGTTGGCGGCATGCGCATCCAGGAAACGGCAGCCGATCTGCCGCTGCTGCTCGCCGCCTTGTCGAGCTTTCGCGGCAAGCCGGTGCCGAACGACACCGTGGTATTTGGCGAAGTCGGCCTGGCCGGCGAAATCCGCCCGGTACAGGCCGGCGAAGAGCGCCTGCAGGAAGCCGCCAAGCACGGCTTCAAGCGGGCGATCGTGCCGGAGGCGAACAAGCCGCGGAAGAACGTCAAGCTCGATCTGGAAGTGATTGCGGTGCAGCGGCTGACGCAGGCGCTGGACGCGATCTGAGGGCTCGCTTCCGTTGCCGATCGAGCTTCAGCGCAGCCCGAACTCGATCGCCAGCCCCGCCAGCGCGCAGAGGCCAATCAGCTTCGGCACGCTGAGGCCATAACGCAGCAACGCGATCAGGGCAACAACGCCGATCAGCGCCGCAGGCCACTCGAACGGCTGCGGGTAGCCATGCGGCCAGAGCACGTGGAAGGCGAAGAACAGCGCCAGATTGAGGATCACGCCGACGACCGCGGCGGTGATGCCGGTCAGCGGTGCGGTCAGGCGCAGATCGTTGCGTGTTGCTTCGACCAAAGGGCCGCCGGCGAGAATGAACACGAACGAGGGCAGGAAGGTGAACCAGGTCGCCACGCAGGCGGCCAGGGTCGCCGAAGCGAGCAGATGGCCGGGGCCGAGTGCCGAGGCCAGCGCATCGGTCTGCCAGCCGCCAACGAAGCCGACAAAGGCGACGATCATGATCAGCGGGCCGGGCGTGGTTTCGCCGAGCGCGAGGCCATCGATCATCTGGCCGGCTGACAGCCAGCGAAATTGATTGACGGCGGATTCGAAGACGTAGGGCAGCACCGCGTAAGCGCCGCCGAAGGTCAGCAGCGCAGCGCCAGAGAAGAAGGTCGCCATCCGGGTGATCGGATTGTCGCTGCCGAGTGTTGCGACCAGCGCCAGCCAGACTGAAGCCCAGAGCGCGAGGCCGACGAGCAGCACCGTGATCAAGCCTGCGGTTCGATACACGGCGTGCGGCACGACGGCGTCGTCATCGATCAGGCAAGGCGCGCCGCCACCCTTGATGCCGCCGTGACCACCGCCGGCCTTGAAGCGTTCCGGAGCAATGCGCCCGCCGATGAAGCCGAGCGCGGCTGCGCCGAGCACGATCAGCGGAAACGGCAGATGCAGCGCAAAGATCGCGATGAAGGCTGCGGCAGCGATCGCCCAGAGTGCCGCGTTGTGCAGCGCCCGCTTGCCGATCCGCCAGGCCGCCTGGACGACGATTGCGGTCACCGCCGGCTTGATGCCGTAGAGGACGCCGGCAATCACCGGCGCCTGGCCGAAGGCGAGATAGGCCCAGGTCAGGCCGATCAGCATCGCCAGCGACGGCAGCACGAACAGCGCTCCGGCTGCGATGCCGCCGCGAGTACCGTGCAACAGCCAGCCAATGTAGGTCGCGAGCTGCTGCGCCTCCGGGCCGGGCAGCACCATGCAGTAGTTCAGCGCATGCAGGAAACGGCGTTCGGAAATCCAGCGGCGACGATCGACCAGCTCCTGATGCATCACCGCGATCTGCCCCGCCGGGCCGCCGAACGAGACGAAGCCGAGCCACAGCCAGAAGCGTAGCGCTACCCCGAATGACACCGGGGCTGGGCGCGGCAGCGTTTCGGCGATCACGGTCGAATTTTCAGGAAGAGTAGTCACAAGGCTCCGTCGGGCTTGAGCCCGTGCTGGAGCAGAACTTGGACGAGGATCGTCGGTACAGAGGGCGTCTGCGTGAGCCCCGGGTGAAGTCTACCGGGCAGCTTGTGCGCCCGACAGCTTCAGGACGCCGTCACCGCGATCGGCCGTATCCGCGCGCTCTTTACGGCGTTGGCGCGGATATCGGTGATCTCGACCTGGTAGCCGCCGATCACCAGCCGCGCGCCGGGGCGCGGCAGTTCCTGCATCTGCTCCATGACCAGACCGTTGAGGGTCTTCGGTCCTCCGGTCGGCAGCTTCCAGTTCAGCGAGCGGTTGAGGCTGCGGATGGTCACCGAGCCGTGCACCAGCACGCTGCCATCGGCATCGAGATAGACGTTCTTGACCCGCGTCGCCGGGTCCGAGGTGAACTCGCCGACCACTTCTTCGAGGATGTCTTCGAGCGTCACCAGACCCTGGATATCGCCGTACTCGTCGACCACGAAACCGATGCGCCGCTTCTGGTCCTGGAAGTTCAGCAGCTGCTGGTTGAGCGGCGTGCCTTCGGGGATGTAGTAAGGATCGCGGACCAGGGTCATCAGGGTGTCCAGCGCCAGATTGTCCTGCACGGTCAGGCGCAGCACCTTGCGCAGATGGACGATGCCCTTGAGGTCGTCGATCGAGCCATCGAACACCGGCAGCCGCGTATGGCTGGAGGCGACGATCACTTCGCGGATCTTTTCCCAGGGCTCGGAGATGTCGATACCGACGATCTCGTTGCGCGGAATCATGATGTCCTCGACGGTGGCCTTTTCCAGATCGAGGATCGACAGCAGCATGCGTTGATGGCGTTCGGGAATCATGGCGCCGGCTTCCGCCACCACCGAGCGCAACTCCTCGCTCGACAGGCTGTGCGCGGCCGCATCTTCCGGGCTGACCCCGAACATCCGCAGCACGCCGTTCGACAGCACGTTCACCACGTAGACCACCGGGTACACGATCCACTGCAGCGTGGTGTAGATGTACGCGGACGGGATCGCGACCTTTTCCGGGTGCAGCGCGCTGAGCGTCTTCGGGGCGATCTCGCCGAAGATCAGGATGAACACCGTCAGCACGCCAGTAGTGGCGGCGATCCAAGCGCTGCCGTACAGCTCCAGGGTGATGATGGTGGCGATCGCGGTGGACGCCGAATGCACGGCTATGTTGCCGAGCAGGATCATGCCGATCAGCCGATCGGGCCGCTCCAGCAGTTTTTCAGCAAGCTTGGCACCGCGATGACCGGATTTCGCCAGGTGGCGCAGGCGATAGCGGTTGAGTGCCATCAACGCTGTTTCCGATCCAGCGAAGAACGCCGAAAGCAGAAGCAGGAAGACCAGCAGGATCAGCAGCGCTACTAATGTCTTGTCGTCCAACTGGAAACCCTTGACCTCCCGAGTTGCATTAAACCGGACAGGCGGGGTGGCGTGTCAAGCCGTTGCCCGATTGCGGCGTCCTCAGGGCTCAGTACCAGCTGCGCCCGAGCACCTGTTCAAGGATTACTTTCGAGCCGAAATAGGCCAGCACCAGCACGGCATAACCGGACAGTGCCCAGCGCACGGCGGTGCGGCCGCGCCAGCCGTGACGCATCCGGCCCCAGAGCAGCATGCCGAAGGTCAGCCAGGCGCAGAAGCTCAGCACGGTCTTGTGGACCAGATGCTGGGCGAACAGGTTGTTGACGAACAACATGCCGCTGACCAGGGTCAGCGACAGCAGGAAGAAGCCGAAGAAGATCAGCTGGAACAGCAGCCTTTCCATCGTCTGCAGCGGCGGCAGCCGGCGCAGCACCATGATGTTCGCCGGCTTGCGCAGCATGCGGTCGAGGCTCAGCGTGGCGATCGCCTGAATCGAGGCCAGGGTCAGCAGCCCGGCGCTGAGCAGCGAAAAGATGATGTGCAGGCCGATCTTCCAGTCCGCCAACGGAATCGGATGGCCGTGGTCGGTGAAGAACGCCGGCGCCAGTGCCCACAGTGCCGTGACCGGGTAGTGCACCACGCCGAGCGCGTGCAGCGGCTCGCGGAAGCAGAACACCCAGAGCATCAGCGACGACAGGAAGCCGAGCATCGACAGCGATTCGGCAATGCCGATCACCAGGTTCGATCCGGCGATCACCTGCTGGCTGAGCGCGGCTGCGTGGGCGAGCAGCGCCACGGTCAGCACCAGGTGTTCGCCCTCGACCTTGATACGCAGCGCACGCCAGCCGGCGATGGCGTACAGGATGGCGGCAATCAGGCTGAAAGTGAGGGACATGGGCGTTCGTTATCGGCTGACTGGATAGTAACGTGCTGCAGTCGGCCTCGGAACAACGGCCGGCATCGGCGCGTCCGACAAGGAAAACGCGCGTGCTAGATTTGCCGTCCGAACTCACTGCTGGGCGCAATGCAGATCAGGATCCTCGGATGTAGCGGCGGTATCGGACCGGGTCTGCGGACCACGACCCTGCTGATCGACGGCGCGCTGCTGATCGACGCCGGCACCGGCGTCGGCGATCTCCAGCCGGCCGAACTCGCGGCGATCAAGACCGTGCTGCTGACCCACGCCCATCTCGATCACATCTGCGGCCTGGCGTTCATGGCCGACAACCTGTTCGGCGAGATCGATCACCCGCTCAAGGTGCATGCGATTCCGGACGCGCTGGCGGTGCTGCGCGAGCACATCTTCAACTGGAAGGTGTGGCCGGATTTCACCGCGCTGCCGGACGCCGAACATCCGCTGATCGTGCTGGAACCGCTGGTGCCGGCCACTGTACTGAAGCTCGGCGCCTTGTCGATCACCCCGTTCCGGGTGTCGCACACGGTGCCGGCGGTGGGTTTCGTCGTC
>NZ_CAISIQ010000226.1 GCF_903885465.1 uncultured Nevskia sp. | reverse complement strand
TTCATGGTGCTGAAGTCGCCGGACATTCCCTCGGTGCTGGTCGAAACCGCGTTCATCAGCAATCCGCGCGAAGAGAAACTGCTCGGCGACGCTGATTACCAGGACAAGATGGCGCAGTCCATTTTCGAAGGCGTGCGCAGCTATTTCGCGCGCTACCGGCCGCAGCAGGTAGCGGCCAACGAACCGCCACCGTCCTCGGCTCCGGTTCAAGGCAAGGCGAAAGCGGTGCAGGTGCGCCTGAAGCGCTAGCTGCTTCCAGTCTCTGCTCTGCACGTAAAACGGCCTCCTCGCGAGGCCGTTTTCTTTAAGCTTGCCGCCTTCCTTACAGGCTGGCAGTCGTGACGATCCAGGTACTTCCCGAGCAGCTCATCAATCAGATTGCCGCGGGCGAAGTCGTCGAGCGGCCGGCGACCGTGGTCAAGGAACTGGTCGAGAACAGTCTTGATGCGGGAGCTTGCGCGATCGAGGTCGATCTCGAAGCGGGTGGCCTGAACCTGATCCGGGTCCGCGACGATGGCGGTGGCATCGCCCGTGATGAGCTGGCACTGGCGCTGACCCGCCACGCGACCAGCAAGATCAGCCTGCTCGACGATCTCGAACGAGTTGCCAGTTTCGGCTTTCGGGGCGAGGCGCTGCCGAGCATCCTGTCGGTGTCGCGGCTGGCACTGACCTCGCGCCGCGAGATCGATCAGCACGGCTGGAAAGTCGCCGGCAGTGGTCTGCTCGATGACAGCAGTCCGCAGCCCGCGGCGCATCCGCCGGGCACCACGATCGAAGTGCGTGACCTGTTCTTCAACACGCCAGCGCGACGCAAGTTCATGAAGGCGGAGGGCACCGAGTTCCGCCATGTTGATCAGGCCCTGCGGCGCTTGGCGTTGACCCGTTTCGATCTGCGACTGCGCCTGAGCCACAACGGTCGGCGCAGCTTCGAACTGGCCCGTGCCGAAGGCGATGCCGAACGCGCGGCGCGCATCGCCGCCGTCTGCGGCGACGAGTTCCTGGCCAATGCGGTGACCATCGACGAGCAACGCCTGGGCTTGCGGCTCTGGGGTTGGGTGGCGCTGCCGAGCTTCGGCCGCGCCCAGGCCGATCTACAGTTCCTGTATGTAAACGGCCGCAACGTGCGCGACAAGCTGCTCGCCCACGCGTTGCGCCGCGCCTATCACGACGTCATGCACTCGCAGCGCCATCCGGCCTTCGTGCTGTTCCTGGAACTCGATCCGGCGCGGGTCGATGTCAACGTTCATCCACAGAAGACTGAAGTGCGCTTCCGCGATGCTTCGGTGGTCCACGATTTCCTGTTCGGCGCCGTGCACCAGTTGCTGCGCCGCATCCGGCCCGAGCCGGGTCAGCACCATCGCGTCGAATTCGAGGCCCCGGTGTTCAGCACACCGGATCCGGTCCAGAGCAGCGTGCCGCTGAGCTATGGCCGCAATGTGTCGACACCGTCGTGGCCAGTGCGCGAAGCCTCGGGTGCGTCCGGCTCGGCCTGGCCGCTGTATCGCGCAGGCTTTGCCGAATCGGAAACGCCTGCAGCTTTGAACACTACGGAAGACGCGCCGCTGGGCCGGGCGATCGCGCAGATCCGTGGCGTCTTCGTGCTGGCCGAGAACCGCCATGGCCTTGTATTGGTGGATGCCCATGCCGCGCATGAGCGGGTGCTGTACGAGCGGCTCAAGCTGCAACTGGCGGCGGATGGCATCGCCTCGCAGCGGCTGCTGCTGCCGGAGGTCATCCGGGTCGGCGGCGCGGAGGCTGATCAGCTTGAAGCGCAGTTCGAATCGCTGCGTCGCTTCGGCCTGATCCTCGATCGCGCCGGCCCGGAATCGATCACCGTGCGCGCGGTGCCGGCGCTGCTGATCAAGGCCGATCTCGCAGCGCTGCTGCGCACGCTCTGCGGTGGCGCCGACGATGCCGAAAGCGCCGAGCATTTCAACGAAGCGCTCGATGCCCAGCACCGCATCCTGGCCGACATCGCCTGTCGCGCGGCGATCAAGGCCAATCGACGGCTGACCGTGCCGGAAATGGACGCGCTGCTACGCGACATGGAGCAGACGCCGAACGCCGGCCAGTGCAATCACGGCCGGCCGACCTGGGTACAGATCGATGCCGACGCGCTGGACCGCTTGTTCCTGCGCGGCCGCTAGGCGCTACGCCCGGAATTTATCTGTATCTGACCCCAAATTTTACCAATTTTTAGATCAGCAGGTCGCCGCGGCGCAGCGAGTACAGGCGGTACTTGCCATAGCGCTTGGCCAGTTCGATTTCGCCGGCGTATTCGGTGGCGAAGCGTTCCGGTGCTTCCAGTGCGAGGCGTGCGGCGAAGGCTTCGGTGACGAAGATCATGCCGGGCGGGGTGACCGGCTCGACTCTCGCCGCGAACGACAGCTGAGAGCCGAAGTAAGTGGTCGTGCCTTCGACGGCGTCCAGGCCCTCGTGCACCGGCGCGTAATGGGCCGATAGCCGCAGTTCGAGCTTGCCAAGCATGCCGCCCAAGGTCGGGCGTACGCGATCGACGATCGCGTGGATATCGGCGGCAACGGTGGCGACCGTCGCGGCGTCGTCGGTGACGATGTGTACGGCGTCGCCCCAGGTGTGCTGCAGCAGGATGTGCTCGGCATGCGGCCGAAGTACATCCGCTATGCCCTTGATCATCAGCGCCTGGAACGCCGTCAGCTCATGTTCGGCGAGGCGGCTGTAACCGGCGAAATCGGCGAACAGCGTGCCGACGAAGCGGCGCAGCACGGGACTGCCGTCCGGCGCGGTCGAGGCCTGGCCGGGTTGATCGAGTTGTCGAACCCAGGCGGCGCCGACGGCATCGCCGTTGTCCGCTGCGCTGTCATCGCCAAGCACTCGCCAGCGGCAACCGAGCCGCTGCGCCGCGAGCCGGGACAGGCCGCAGGCAGTGGCCGATACGTAGGCCGCGCACCAGTCGGTCTCGTCATCGAGAAAGCCCTGCGCCACCGAGCACTCGGCGGCGTCTTCCAGACAGCGGATCAGCCGTGCGCTGATGGCACTGCCGTGGTTGCGCTGCCAGCGTTCGATCAATTGCGAGCGGGTGGTCGGCAAGACCAGATGAACGCGGATGCCGCGCTGCAGGAACTGTTCGGCGATGGCCAGATCGTCGAGATTGGACAGGCCGCCGTAGACCACCGAGGCGGCTTGTGGAAAGGCATCCGCCGACAGATTCGGCGGCAGCGGTCGCGGCACGTAATAGACCGGTGCCAGGCTGAGCAGATGGGTCAGGCTGTCGCTGCAGCCGAGGTGGCGGCAGAGCAGTTGCAGCTGGGTGACGGTGCGGCTGCGGACGTTGATGTTGCCGCGGAGCAGTGCGTCGGCAGCAGTCAGAGCCGCTTGCGCGCGCGCCATGTCGCCGAGCAGCAGCGCGGCTTCGGCTTCAGTGACTCTCTGGTAGTACGCCGAGGTCTCGGAATCCGGTGGATTGCGCAGGCGTTCCAGCACCCTGGTGGCCAGTGCCACGGCTTCTTCGCGACAGCCACCGAGCATCAGCATCGAAGCGGCGTTGATGCCGGGAAAGAAGCCGCCGGTGCGATCGAAGGCCACCTGGTAGACGCGGCCGGCGTGCTCGAACATTTCGCGTGCCTTATCGCCGCGCGAAGCGAGCGCAAGGTCCTTGTATAGCCGGCCGCCGAGCGCCAGCCATTCCTCCAGGTCCGGCTCATCGACGATCGCCAGTTCGCGGTAACGCCGCATCGCCAGCTGGGTGCTGCCGGCATTGGCGAGCGACAGCAGGGCAATGTAGTCGAGCTGGCGATCGTGCAGACCTTCGCCCTGTGCTTGCCGGGCCAGGTCGTGGCAGAGCAGATAGTTGCCGGCCTTGAAGGCACGATGGCAGAGCGCGAGTGCTGCAGTCAGCGGGTCTTCGGGCAGACCTTCGCCCGGCGTCGGATCGATGACCAGCAGCGCCCGTCCGGCATCGGCGGGGCGGCGGTAACGCAAGGTCGACCAGGCTGGCGGAATCCGTGACGGATGCTGGCGCCATTCGATGACTTCGGTGGTGCCGCCGGGCAGCGGTGCGTGCCCCGGCCGCTGGATCGCGACCAGCACATCGGACTGCTCGGCCAGGCAGGCGGCCAGACGGCGATACTGTTGCTGGCGGAAGGTCGGATCAGGCAGCCGCCGCGCCGCATCGGGATCAGGCAGCAGATCGACGATCACCGAGCAGCGTTCCAGCTGCTCCTGCAGCGCTTCGCGGACGTTGATGATGCTGTCGCGGGCCAGCACTTCGGGTTCGTCGTCGAGCCGCCGCATCCAGTCTTCGACCAGCACGTCGAGCGGCACCGGCAGTGCGGCGACGGTCTCGAATGGCACGCCGGCCTGGCTCAGCCATTCGGACGCAGCCCGCTTGAACAGCAGGTCTGCGCCCGGAGCGAGGCCGGTCAGCAGAGTGACGCGGGTCGGCTGGCAGCGCGCCATCAAGCCGGGCAGCGCGTCTTCGGTGAGGCGTTGTCGTGCCGCAGCGTGTTCGTCCGCCGACAGCGACAGATGGCCGGTGGCGCCGATCAGCAGATGCCCTTGTTCGCGGCTTGGCAGTTCGGCCAGCCAATTCGCCAGGCTCAGGGTGCGCGGGGTCATCTGCTCAGCCGCGTGAGTCGTTCATTGGCCATTCGACGGAGCAGCCCGCATCAACACGTATACCGCTCCGGTGCCGCCGTCATGCGGCCGAGCCGAGCAGAAGGCGATCACGTCATTGCGGCGGCGCAGCCAGCCGTCGAGCAGGGTCTTGATCACCGGGCCGGTGTTCGGCGAGCGATTGCCCTTGCCGTGGATGATCCGCACGCAGCGCACATCCTTGCTCTGGCATTCAGCGAGGAACAACGACACTTCCTCGCGGGCGACGCTACGGTTCAGGCCATGCAGATCGAGCTCGGCGCGGATCCGGTAACCGCCGCGTCGCAGCCGCCGCCAGACCGTGTCCTGCAGGCCGTTGCCGCGATAGCTCAGGGTGTCGCCGCTTTCCATCAGCTCCGGCTCGAACATGCCGTACTCGAGCAGTTCGTCCATCACCGCGCGCTCGTCAGCCTCGGCCTGGATCGGCCGTGGCGGCGGCAGTTTTCGCGGCGGCGGCACGCGGTCCGAGGCCGGACGCGGCTGCACGCCGGACATCGCGGAGCGGAAGGCGTCGTCGTCGTCCACAGCATCGAAATCCGGATTCTTCATGGCGTCGGCATCATAGCCCGGCGGTCGGTAAACTAAGACTCCCTCGATTGCTCACGACCATGCGGATTCTTCTGTCCAACGATGACGGCTGCACGGCCCCCGGATTGCTGGTATTGGCCGAGCAGCTGAGGTCCGCGCACCACGTCGACATCGTCGCGCCGGATCGCAACCGCAGCGCCGCGTCGAACTCGCTGACCATCCTCCATCCGCTGCGCGTGCAGCGGCATGCCGATGGCACCGTCTGCGTCGACGGCACGCCGACCGATTGCGTGCACATCGCGCTGGCCAGCCTCCTGGATCAGACGCCGGACATGGTCGTGTCCGGCATCAACAACGGTCCGAATCTGGGCGACGACACCTTGTATTCCGGCACTGTCGCCGCGGCGATGGAAGGCCGGCATCTGGGCATTGCAGCGGTGGCGGTGTCCTGTGCGGCCTACAACCCCAAGCATTACGACACCGCGGCACGAGCGACCCTGCGCATCGTCGAGCGGCTGCGCGAAGAGCCGTTTCCGGGCAACACCATCCTCAACGTCAATGTGCCGGACTTGCCCTGGGACGAGTTGAAAGGCTTCGAGGTGACGCGGCTAGGGCATCGCCACAAGGCGGAGCGCTTTCAGCAGACGCTCGATCCGCGCGGCCGGCCGATCTACTGGGTCGCCCCCGCCGGTGCCGGCGCCGACTGCGGACCGGGTACCGATTTCCACGCGGTCGAGAACGGCTATGTGTCGATCACGCCGCTGGTCGTCGACCTGACGCGCCATAACGCGCTCGAAGGCCTGAGTCGCTGGGCCCAGAAACTGTGATGACGGGCAGTCATCCGCATAGCCGCGGCCTCGGGCTGACCTCGCCGACCAGCCGCGCCCGGATGGTCGGCGAGCTGCGCAAGAACGGCGTCGCCGACGAGCGCGTGCTGGCGGCGATGCAGAAGATTCCGCGTCATGAGTTCGTCGAGGAAGCCTGGCGCGGTGAGGCGTACCGCAACAAGCCGCTGCCGATCGGGCTTGCCCAGACCTTGTCGCAGCCTGTGGTGGTCGGTTTGATGTCACAGGCGTTGATCGCGGCCGTGGCTGGCACACCGGCCGGGCCGCGCAAGCGGGTGCTGGAGATCGGTACCGGCAGCGGTTACCAGACTGCCGTGCTCGCCGAGCTGATCGAGCGGGTTTATTCGGTGGAGCGGCTGAAACTGTTGTCCGAGCTGGCCCGCAAGCGGCTCGGCGGGCTCGGCTATCGCAACATCCATTTCGGCTACGCCGATGGCACCTTGGGCTGGGATGCGCATGGGCCGTATGACGCGATCATCGTGACCGCGGCAGCCACCGAAGTGCCGAAGGCGCTGCTCGATCAGCTGGCGGCGGGCGGGCGCTTGGTGATTCCGGTCGGGCCGCCGAACAACCAGATGCTGCGCGCGGTCGATCGCATCGGCAGCCGCTATATCGCCACCGATCTGGCCACGGTCAGCTTCGTGCCCTTGCTCGAAGGCCGAGCTTGAGCCCGCGATGATCGATCTGTTCAAGCAGTGGGTTGCGAGCGTGATGGCCGAGCTGGGCTATCTGGAAATCTTCTGCCTGATGGCGCTGGAATCGAGCCTGTTTCCAGTGCCGTCCGAGTTGGTGATGATTCCGGCCGGCTATCTCGCCAAGGGCGGTGCGCTCAATCCGTTCCTGGCGACGCTCGCCGGCGGCAGCGGTTCGGTGTTCGGCGCCACGGCCAATTATCTGCTTGGCCGCCATGTCGGCCGCGCCTTTCTGCTGCGCTACGGCCGCTATCTGCTGATCAACGAAGCAAAGTACCACGAAGCCGAAGCGATGTTCCTCGGCAACGCGCGGCTGGCAACCTTCATAGGCCGCTTCATCCCGGTAGTGCGGCATCTGATCTCGCTGCCGCCGGGCGTG
>NZ_CAISIQ010000225.1 GCF_903885465.1 uncultured Nevskia sp. | reverse complement strand
GCCTTGAACGAGATCAGGGCGCGCGCTTCCTGAACAGCAGCAGCGAGAACGCAGCCGTCGTCTCGAGCTGTTCGCATCGTTCGAGCGCCGCGCGACGCTCGGGCCGCGCTTTCCAGACGTAAGGCGTCATCGCCAGCAACTGGCGCAGCTGAGCATTGCCGAGCGACAGCGGTGCGCGTACGTCGTCGCGTGCCGTGAGCTCGAAACGCTCGGCGAAGCCAGCGAGGAACTTGTCCGGCTCATGGGCCACCACGTCCTCGAACAGCCCGGCCCGCAGCGACCACAGATGATCGGCCGCCGGCGTCACCACCAGCACATGGCCGCCGGGTTTCAGCGCGCGGTGCATCTCGTCGATGTGCAGCTGGGTGAACAGACAGCTGATGACGTCGAGCGAAGCGTCGTCCACCGGCAGAAGCGCGCCGCTGCCGACGATCCAGGTGATGCCGGGATAGCGCTTCGCCGCGAGCCGGATCGCCGGCTTGGCGATGTCGAGGCCGACGACCTCAGAGGCGATCGTCGGAAACGCGCTGGTGTACCAGCCTTCGCCGCAACCGAGATCAAGCAAGCTCCCGGCAGCCAGCAGCGCCAGCCTCGCCACCACCGCATCGCGCAATGGACCGTAATGGCCGGCTTCGAGAAAGGCGCGCCGCGCAGTCAGCGACTCGGCGCTGTCGCCTGGTTCCGGGCTGTGCTTCTGCTGCACCAGCAGCAGGTTCACATAGCCTTCGCGGGCAACGTCGTAGCAGTGATTGTTCGCACACCGCCAAGTCGGCGGCTGGCGAACAAGAACTCCGCGACACAGCGGGCAGACCAGCACGGGGCGCGGTTCGCTCAGCCGATCTTCTCGAGGCCGCCGAGATAGCTGCGCAGCGCGGCCGGCACGGTGATCGTGCCGTCGGCGTTCTGGTAGTTCTCGATGATCGCCACGAGCGTGCGGCCGACCGCGAGGCCGGAGCCGTTCAAGGTGTGCAGCAGCTCGGTCTTCTTGGTTTCCGGATGGCGATAACGGGCCAACATGCGACGTGCCTGGAAGTCCTCGAAGTTCGAGCAGGAGCTGATCTCGCGATACTTGTTCTGGCTCGGCAGCCAGACCTCGATGTCATAGGTCTTGGCCGCATTGGCGCCCATGTCACCGGTGCACAGCACGACCGTGCGGAACGGCAGCTCGAGCTTCTTGAGGATGTTCTCGGCGTGCGCAGTCAGTTCCTCGTGCGCGGCATACGAGGCTTCGGGTGTGGTGGCCATCACCAGCTCGACCTTCTCGAACTGATGCTGGCGAATCATGCCGCGGGTATCGCGGCCCGCCGAGCCCGCTTCGGCGCGGAAGCAAGGCGTATGGGCCACCCACTTCTTCGGCAGGTTGGCCGCGTCGAGAATCTCGTCGCGCAGTAGATTGGTGACCGGCACTTCGGCTGTCGGGATCAGGCCCCATTGCGCGCCCTCGCCCGGCACATTGCTCAGCCAGAACAGATCGTCGCCGAACTTCGGCAGCTGGCCGGTGCCGCGGAACGACGCAGCGTTGACGATGAATGGCACATAAAGCTCTTCATAACCGTGTTCGCTGACGTGGACATCGAGCATGAACTGGCCCAGCGCCCGATGCAGGCGCGCGAGCTGGCCGCGCAGCACGGTGAAGCGAGCGCCGGTGAGCTTGGCGGCGGCAGCGAAATCCATCAGGCCGAGTGCTTCGCCGAGATCAGCGTGGTCCTTCGCGCCGGTGCTTTCGCGTGGCGTACCCCAGCGGCGGACTTCGACGTTGTCGGCTTCGCTCTTGCCGTCCGGCACCGAGCTATGAGGAACGTTGGGCAGGCTGCCGGCAAACTCGTCGAACTCGATCTGCAGCGTGTTCAGCGCCGCTTCGTTGCCCACCAGCTGCGCCTTGATCCGCTCCATGTCGGCAAAGATCGGCGTCGCGTCTTCGCCCTTGGCCTTCGCTTGACCAATGCGCTTGGAGCCGGCGTTGCGCTCGGCCTGCAGCGCTTCGGTTTCGGTCTGCATCTGCTTGCGCTGCGCTTCCAGCGCATTGAAGCGTTCGAGATCGAAAACATAGCCGCGACGCGCCAGCTGCGCGGCAATCGCGGCGGCATCGGCGCGCAGGCGTTTCGGGTCAAGCATCGGTCAGCATCCGAGTAAAAAGTGCCGCGCAGTATAGCGGCGAGCTTGCAGCGATCAGGCCAGCTGGCGGCCCAGCCAAAGGCCGATAGCGCAGGCCGCGAGGCTCAAGATCACGTTGGCGGCAATGTTGGCGAACGCTGCCGTCGCGCTGCCATCGCGCCAGAGCAGCAGGGTTTCGACCGAGAATGCCGAGAACGTCGTGAAGCCGCCGAGGATGCCGGTGGTGAGGCCAAGCCTGAGCGTATCGGACAGCGCACCTGGCTTGGTCAAGGCATACGCCGTGATCGCACCCATCGCGAAGCCGCCGACGACGTTGACGGCCAGCGTGCCCCAGGGAAAACCTAGCGCCGCGCCGCGCAACAAGGTCGACAACAGGTAACGCCCGACTGAGCCCAGCGCGCCGCCCGCTGCAACCGCGAAGATCACCGTTGCGGTCATGCCGCGTGTGCTCGCAACACCTTGAGACCAAGGCCGTGCTCCATCGCGTCGAAATCGCGATCGCGGTGCAGAAGCGTCAGGCCGTGCTCGATGCAGAAGGTGCCGATCAGCAAGTCGATGGTCTTGCGCACCGTGACGCCCTGCGCACGCAGCCTCCGGTAGTTCTGCGCGCTGCGCAACGCGATGTCGAAGCCGGCCATCTCGTGGCTTGGTAGTGCGGCCATCAGGCTGGACACGCGGCGGAACTCGCGATCGTCACGGATGCCCTGCAGCACTTCGGTGAGGATCAGATCGCCGATCGCGACGGTGTCGCGGTCGAGCAGCCGGTCGAGCAGTTCGACCTGCGGGCCGTCGACGCCGTTCAGGAAGTCGATCCAGACCGAGCTGTCGGCCACGATCACGGTTCGTGTACGGAAAGCCGGCTCGCCTCGAGATTGCCGTCCCAGGCCACCTTGCCGCGCAAGCTGCGCAATTCCTGCTGGCGCTGCATGCGCACGAGCAAGCGCAAACCGTCCTCGACCGCCTGCTTCTTGGTGCGCGCGCCGGTGGCGGCCATGGCATCCGCCATCAAGCTGTCGTCGATATCGATATTGGTCCGCATTGGGCGCCTCGTGTGTATCGAAAGATAAAATCATACACAGAACGCAATGAGCTTGTCAGCGTGTCGGCTTCTGTCTCGCCACCGCACGCAGCTGCGCCAGCCGCTCGCCGATCTTGATTTCGAGGCCACGCGGCACCGGGCTGTAGAACTCGGTGCCGATCAGCGCATCGGGCAGGAACTGCTGGCCGGCGGCGACGCCATCGGCTTCGTCGTGGTCATAGCGATAGCCGTCGCCATAACCGAGGCCCTTCATCAGCTTGGTCGGCGCATTGCGGATGTGCATCGGCACTTCAAGCGAGCCGTGTTTCTCGACGGCCGCGCGGACGTTCTTGTAAGCGCGATAGACCGAATTGCTCTTCGGTGCCACGGCCAGATAGACGACGGCCTGCGCCAGCGCCAGCTCACCTTCCGGGCTGCCGAGACGCTCGTAGGTGTCCCAGGCCGAGAGGCACATCGCCTGAGCGCGCGGATCAGCGAGGCCGATGTCCTCGACGCTCATGCGCAGCACGCGGCGCGCGAGATAGCCGGGATCGACGCCGCCATCGAGCATTCGCGCAAACCAATACAGCGCTGCATCGGGATCGCTGCCACGCACCGATTTATGCAGTGCGCTGATCTGGTCGTAGAAGTTCTCGCCCTGCTTGTCGAAGCGGCGCAGGCCGCGGCCGATCAGCTGATCGAGTAGCGCATCGTCCTTCTTGCCAGCGGCTCGACTCAGTTCGACGGCGGTTTCGAGCAGGATCAGCGCGCGTCGCGCATCGCCATCGGCGGAATCGGCGATGCGCTCGATCCAGGCATCGGGCAACGCATCGGCCACCTCGCCCATGCCGCGCTCGGGATCGGTCAGCGCACGTTTCAGCAGCGCGCTGATCGCATCGCTGTCGAGCGAACGCAGCACGAACACGCGCAGCCGGCTGAGCAGCGCGCCGTTCAGTTCGAAGCTCGGATTCTCGGTGGTCGCGCCGATCAGGGTGACCGTGCCGTCCTCGACATACGGCAGCAGCGCGTCCTGCTGGCTCTTGTTGAAACGATGGATTTCGTCGATGAACAGCACAGTGCGGCGCGGCGGCTTGGCATTGCGCTCCATCTGCGCATTGACCATCGCCTCGCGGATGTCCTTCACGCCGGCCATCACTGCCGACAAGGTCAGGAACTGCGCGTCCGAATGATTGGCGATCAGCCGCGCCAAGGTGGTCTTGCCGACCCCGGGCGGGCCCCAGAACACGATCGACGGAATGCGGCCGGATTCCATCGCCACCCGCAGCGGCGAGCCCGGCCCGAGCACGTGCGCCTGGCCGACGACTTCATCGAGCGTGCGCGGGCGCATCCGCTCGGCCAAAGGCGCGTGCGCGTTCAGGACTGCGTCCGCACGCTCACGCATCACGACGAGCCGCGAATCGATTCATCAGGGCGTTGCAGCACCGGCCTTCGGCGGGCTGTCGCCATCGACCACTTCGGTGCCCTTCGGCGGCACGAACTTGAACTGCGCGTCGTCGATCTTCTGATTGGTCTTGATGGCGCTGAATTTCACTTCCGACGAGCCGCCGATCGGGTCTTCAAAACGCATGCGCTGCGGCGCGCCAGCCTTGTCGAGCGTCAGTTCGATCAGCTTGAAATCGCCATCCTTGGCCTTCGGCAGCAGGCGCACGATATGGGCGTCGCCTTCGCTGCCGCCGTCCTGCACGACGAAAGCCTCGCTGAGGCCGCCGCGCTGGGACAGCAGCGCCGCCGGCGTGCCAGCCAGCGCATCACGGGCATTGCGCACAGTGACCTGATTCAGATCCGGATCGAACGCCCAGAGCTTCACGCCGTCGCAGATCGACAACTGCTCATAAGGTTTTTCGTAGGCCCAGCGAAAGCGACCGACGCCGGTCTTCGCCGATGCCGGCGGACGGGCAAGCAGGAACATACCGCTGCTGCGAGCCGTGACCTTGTGGCGATCGTCGGTCTGGGTCTGCTCGAAGTGCGCCTCGAAAGTCTGCACGCCGTCGACGAAGCGCTTCAGCGCGTCCTGCGCGGAATCGGCCGCGGCGGCGGACGTAGCCGTCGACGACAGCAGCAGGACAGCCAGCAGCGATGACAGCGATCTGATCATGGGAAGCCACGCGGTACGAAGATTGAGACAGCGAAATTATCGCCTGTCGGCTGAAGCCCCGCTGAGCAGCCTTGCCGCGCCGTGACGATTCAGGCCGCAGAAACGGAAAAAGGCCCCGAAGGGCCTTTTCCTTGCTACTACGAAGCGTTGTCGCTTACTTCGTTTCGAGAACCTTCTTCAGGTTGTCGAGACCGCCGGTGTAGACGCCTTCGATGGTCGTCGTCGCGGTCGCGTCGTCGGCACCCTTGGCCTTGAACTTGCTCGACCAGGTGACGGTGCTGCCGGCGCCTTCGGCGGCGACGGTGAGGGTCGACGAGTAATCGCTGACCGGCAGCGGGCCTTCGACGATTTCATACGAGAAGGACTTGGCAGCGTCGTCCAGCGCGGTCAGCTTTTCCTTGATCGTGGTCGGGGTTTCGCCGGCCAAGGTCAGCTGACGCACGGCGCCAACGGTGTTGTTGGTGCCTTCGACGATTTCCGACTTGGCGATCGCCGGGTGCCAGGTGTTCATGCCATTGAAGTCCTTGACCTTGGCCCAGACGGCATCGGCCGGGGCAGCGATCGAAACCGACTTGCTGACCGACAGTTCGGCACCAGCGGTGGCCGGTGCAGCTTCAGCAGCCGGGGCGGCTTCGGCCGGAGCGGCTTCCGGAGCCGGGGCCGGCTTGCAGCCAGCGGCGAGAACGGAGACCAGCGTGACGGCAGCAGCGGCGTAAATCGACTTCATGGATTGAATCCTCTCGAGGAATTTAAGTGTGCAGATCAGTATGTGTGCCCCTTTGCGCCCGGCACCGATCTGGGTCGATGCTCACGCAAGGCCGCGTAATCTGACACAGCAGCCCAATTCGGGAAAGCGGGAGAACTCCCGACTGGCCCTCCAAGGCGCTCAGTCCCGGCCGCCAGGCCCGAGGATTTCGCGATTGCCGCCGGGGCCGGACGGCCCGACGATGCCGGCCGCTTCCATCTGCTCGACCATGCGCGCGGCGCGGTTGTAGCCGATCGACAGACGCCGCTGTACCCAGCTGACGCTGGCCTTGCGGGTCTCGAGCACGATCGCCACCGCCTTGTCGTAGAGCGGATCGGATTCGGCATCGGCCGCACCCGGCTCCGGCGCGGCACGTTCTTCCGGCTCGCCGTTGAGGATGTCGACGATGTAGTTCGGCTCGCCGACCTGCTTCAGGTAAGCGACGACCTTGTGCACTTCATGATCGTCGACGAAGGCGCCGTGCAGACGCTGGATGCGGCTGGCGCCGATCGGCCGATAGAGCATGTCGCCGTGGCCGAGCAGGGTTTCCGCGCCCATTTCGTCGAGGATGGTCCGCGAGTCGATGCGGCTGGCCACCTGGAACGCGACGCGACTCGGGATGTTGGCCTTGATCAGGCCCGTGATCACGTCGACGCTGGGGCGCTGGGTGGCAACGATCAGATGAATGCCGGCGGCGCGCGCCTTCTGGGCGATACGGGCGATCAGCTCTTCGACCTTCTTGCCGACCACCATCATCATGTCGGCAAGTTCATCGATGACGATGACGATGTGCGGCATCGGCTCCAGGCTCGGGCCGAGCACCGGGCCGGACAATTCGGCATCGGCGAAGAGATCCGGAATCGTCGACAGCGGATCGGAAATCGGTTCGCCAGACTCGATCGCGTCGAGCACCTTCTTGTTCATGCCGGCGAGATTGCGCACGCCAAGCGCCGACATCAGCCGATAGCGGCGCTCCATTTCGGCCACACACCAGCGCAGTGCGTTGGCGGCGTCCTTCATGTCGGTGACCACTGGCGTCAACAGATGCGGAATGCCCTCGTAGACCGACAGTTCCAGCATCTTCGGATCGATCAGGATCAGGCGCAGCTGCTCGGCCGAAGCCTTGAACAGCATCGACAGGATCATCGCGTTGATCGCCACCGATTTGCCCGAGCCGGTGGTACCGGCGACCAGCAGATGCGGCATCTTGGCCATGTCGACGGCAACTGGATTGCCGGCGATATCCTTGCCCATGCCCATGGTCAGCGGCGAAGTGGCGCTGGTGTAGGCATTCGACGCCAGGATCTCGGACAGCGAAACCATCTCGCGCTTCTGGTTCGGAATCTCCAGGCCGATGACGCTCTTGCCCTCGATGACCTCGACCACGCGGACGCTGGCCACTGACATCACGCGCGCGAGATCGCGCGACAGATTGGTGATCTGCGAACCCTTCACACCCGAAGCCGGCTGCAGCTCGAAGCGGGTAATGACTGGACCGGGCATCGCATCGACGACCGTGCCCTTGACGCCGAAACTGGCCAGATGGCGTTCGAGTTCGCGCGACAAGCGATCGATTTCCTCAGCCGTGTAGCGGCGACCGCCCGGTTTCGGCGGATCGAGCAGGTACAGCGGCGGCAGTGGCTCGCCGTTGAACGCCGGGATGGCAATGGCATCCGGCTTGGCCGCTTTCTTCGGCTTCGGCGCGGCCATCACCAGCTTCGATCCGACTGGGATTTCCACTTCGGCTTCAGCCTCGGTCGCCCATGGCGGCGCCGGATCGGACGGCAGCGCAAACGAGGGGCTGACCACGGCGAGCGGCGGCGCCGGTTCATCCCGATCGTCCGTCCGATGAACGATCGGCAAGGGCCCGGGCTCGGCAACCGCCAGATCGAGTTCCGGGCTGGTCAGCGAAGGCTCGAAGCGCGGCTTGCGGCGGCGCGGTTCGCGGACTTGCGGCTCATCGAGCGCAACATCGACTTCGCTGCCGATCACGTCGGCAATCTGCTCATGGCTGCGCTGGGCGCGGCGCAATTGGCGGCGCTCCCACCAGGCCATCGCGCGGCTGCCGATGGCATCGAGCACGGCCAGCCACGAAAACACCATCGCCAGCGGCAAGGCGGCAACGAACAAGGTCAGCAACAAGAGCGTCGCGCCGACCGGATTCAACACGCTGCGCAGGCTGTTGCCGAGCAGACTGCCGGCAATACCACCGCCGCCCTGCGGCAACCAGCGGCTGGCGTCGCCGCCGTACATTGCGGCAAGCCCCGCCAGGCTCAGCGCCGAAACGAACCAGGCAGCAGCCCGCAGGCCCAAGGGCAGATGCATCGGTGAATCGAAGCCGCGGAAGGCGCGCAAGCCCAGCCATAACACGGCCCAGGGCGACAGGAATGCGACATAGCCGACACAGCTCAGCAGGCCATTGGCCAGCCAGGCACCGGCCGCACCGGCGAGATTGCGGGTTTGATGGCCGACACCGGAGGAGGACCAGCCCGGATCATCTGGATGGAAGCTCAGCAACGCGGCCAGCAGGAACACCGCAACGCCGACGCAGATCAGCAGCACCGCCTCGTTCGGCAGGCGTTCGATCCAGGTGGCGTCGGCGGCGGGCGCCGTCGAACCACCCTTCCGCGTCAAAGGTTGCGCGGCTTGTTTCTTGCTACCAAAGCGAAAGAAGCGGGCGATAGAAGGCACGGTGAACGGACGTCGGGAATGGCCGGAGTATATCAGCCGACCTTCGGTGGTCCGGCTACCGTACAGGCCCTGGTAGGTCTTGAAATCGCGCCGGTCAGCGTCATGTTTCTGTCAGACCAATACTGCCAAGAACTGCAATCGGAGGGTTTGCGATGACTATGGAAGTGCGTCATTTCGTGCTGGCCCCGGACGGTGCAATCCGTGAATTTTCCCCGGCCGAAGCTGCGTTGATCGCGGCTGGCTCTAACAAACTGCCTGAGTTTGCCGAGCGCCGTGTGCGCTATCTGCAGGTCTCCTGGGACGATGAAGCTGCTGCCGAGATGAAGATCCAGACGGCGGGTGCGGCAATCAAGTTCGACTCCGATGGCCGCCTTGCCGAAGCGGCTCCGCCGTCCGATGAGGAAAAAATTTCCCGCTTCGAGCACGACACCTGCGTGCAATGGGCGCTGCGTGGGGCCGAAGTCGCGGTACTGACGTTCCACTGAGGCCGGCCGCCCTCCTCACACCGGACGTTCCGGAACCCACAACGACGCGATGCGCGTCCGCCATCTCGACCGCATCGCGTCGCTGCCTGCCGAGCAGTGGAACGCGCTGTTCCCGGCCGCCTACCCGTTCACGCGCCATGCCTTCCTGAGGGCTCTGGAAGAGCATGGCTGCGTCAGCCCAGAACTCGGTTGGTCGCCTTGTCACGTCGTGCTCAGCGATGAACTTGGCGCTGCCGCCGCTGCGCCGCTCTATGTGAAAGGCCATTCCTATGGCGAGTTCGTCTTCGATTTCGCCTGGGCCGATGCCAGTCGCCGCATCGGCCAGCCGTACTACCCGAAGCTGATCAATGCAATTCCGTTCACGCCCTGCAGCGGGCCACGGCTCGGCGCCCGCGATGAAGCCGCGCGGCAACTGATCGCCGGTCGACTGCCCGATATCGCCCGCGCTGCCGGGCTGTCCGGCTGCCATGCGCTGTTCGTCGACGACGCCGATTTCGCGGCGTATCAAAGCGCCGGACTGGTCGAGCGCAACGACGTTCAGTTCCACTGGTTCAATCAGGGACCGAACGGCGCCTATCGCGATTTCACCGATTTCGTATCGACCTTCACGAGCGACAAGCGCAAGAAGATTCTCCGCGAGCGCCGCCGGGTTGCCGAAGCCGGCATCCGCTTCGAGATTCGTGCCGGTCACGAGCTCAGCGAAGCCGAATGGACGCGGGTCTATTCGCTCTACGCCAGCACCTACGCCGAGCGCGGCCAGGCGCCATATCTGACCCCGGAATTCTTTCTCGACTACGGACGACAGGCCGACACGCCGGTTAGACTCGTTCTGGCATACGAGGACTCGGCAATGGTGGCAGTGGCGATCACGCTGCGCGGTGGCGATACGCTCTACGGGCGTCACTGGGGTGCGGCCGATCGCTATCACAGCCTGCATTTCGAGACCTGCTACTACCAAGGCATCGACTACTGCATCCGCGAGGGCTTGCGGCATTTCGATGCCGGCGCCCAGGGCGAACACAAGCTGGCGCGCGGCTTCACGCCGCAGATCACCCGTTCCGCGCACTGGCTTGCCGAGCCACGGCTGTTCGATGCAGTCAGCGATCATCTCGAACGCGAGCGCGCCTATGTCGAACAGCGTGAAGCGCTGCTCGACGAGCACACGCCGTACAAGCGCATCGTCGTCGATCCCGCCGGGGCGGCGAACGATGGATAACCCGGTCCGCCTGCACTGGCTGGACCCGCGTGACCCGAACCAGCCTTTCCCGCCGCCCAATCGCGCGATGCGCGATCCCAACGGGCTGCTGGCGATCGGTGGCGATCTGTCTGTCGACCGCCTGCTGCGCGCGTATTCCGGCGGCATCTTCCCCTGGTACAACCCCAACGAGCCGATTCTCTGGTGGTGCCCGGACCCGCGTGCGGTGCTGGAGCCGGATCAATTCCATATCTCGCATTCGCTGGAAAAGCGCATTCGCAAGCCGGATTACGCGGTGACGCTCGATCGTGCTTTTGGCGATGTACTCGACGGCTGTACCGAATCACGCCGCGGCAGCCACGGCACCTGGCTGGGCGCCGACATGAAGCGCGCCTATCTTGAATTGCGCGAAGCCGGCCATGCCCATTCGGCTGAGGTCTGGCGCGACGGCCGACTGGTCGGCGGGTTGTATGGCGTCGCCCTCGGCCACGTGTTCTTCGGCGAATCGATGTTCAGCACCGAGACCGATTGCTCGAAGCTGGCGCTGTACTGGCTCTGCCAGCAATTGAAGTCCTGGTCGTTCGAGTTGATCGACTGCCAGATCGCGTCCCAGCATCTGCGCACGCTGGGGGCGGTCGAGATTTCCCGCGAGCGTTTCCTGTCGCGGCTGCGCGTCGCGCTGCAGTCGCCTTCAAGAGTCGGGGTCTGGCGTTACGACATCGAA
The DNA here is from genome assembly GCF_903885465.1 of uncultured Nevskia sp. GTDB lineage: Bacteria > Pseudomonadota > Gammaproteobacteria > Nevskiales > Nevskiaceae > Nevskia. The sequence goes on along the minus strand of NZ_CAISIQ010000225.1, from coordinate 1,872 downwards.
GTGCCCGCCTCGCAGCAGCACTTTTCGGGGCTGCTGGCATGAGCCTCTGGCGCGCACCGTTCTTGCATCGGTTTTCGTCATGACCATGCAAAGCCTCCGCCTGCTGATGGGAAGTGCGCATGCCTGCGGCTACCTGCCGGAGCGCCATGCACGCAGCGCCTTCGTCGATCCAGCGTTTCCGCTGGAACCGGCGCTGTACGGCGCGCTGCTCGATCAAGGCTTCCGGCGCAGCGGCGATTACGCCTATCGGCCGATGTGCCTGAACTGCCGCGCCTGCCAATCGGCGCGCATCGTCGTCGGCGAGTTCGTGCCGGATCGCGCCCAGCGCCGCTGCTGGAAACGCAACGCCGATCTCGTGCTGTCGATCAAGACCACGCTGAACGACGAGCATTACGCGCTCTATCGCCGCTATCTCGCTGCCCGCCATCGCGATGGCGGCATGGATCCCGACGACGCCAAGGCCTTCGAGGAATTCCTCGCCTGCGGCTGGGGGGCGACCGAGTTCTGGGAGTTCCGCGCGGGCGATCAGCCGGACAGCCCCTTGATGGCGGTGTCGGTGGTCGATCGGGTGCCGCGTGGCTTGTCTGCGGTCTACACCTTCTTCGATCCCGAAGCGCCGACCCGCGGACTGGGCACTTACGCGATCCTGAGCCAGATCGAACAGGCCCAGATCCAGCGGCTGCCGTACGTCTATCTCGGCTACTGGGTGCCCGACAGCGCGAAGATGGACTACAAGAAACGCTTCCATCCGCTGCAAGTGCTGCGCAACGGAAGCTGGCAGGATCTGGTTGACATTTGAGGCAGGAATTGCCAGTCCGGGTTCGTTCCCGGATAATCCGCCCTCCTCAAACTCCGTGGCCCTAATGGCAAAAGAAGATCACATCGAAATGCCCGGCATCGTCGCCGAAACGCTTCCGAACACGACGTTCCGGGTCAAGCTCGAAAACGGCCATATCGTCACCGCCCATATCTCCGGGCGCATGCGCAAGAACTACATCCGCATCCTGACCGGCGACAAGGTCACCGTGCAGCTGACGCCGTATGACCTGACCAAGGGTCGGATCACGTTCCGCGACAAGTAACGTTTCGGTTGCATTGAAACGTCATCCCCGCGCAGGCGGGGATCCAGTTTCAGCCTCCGCTGCCGACCTAGCCGAATTTCTGGACTGGGACTGATAGCCAAGAAAAAGCCCGCTTTCGCTGGCTTTCTCGATTCAGCGCTGAAGCATCAAGCCGGTTCGACTGCCACCACCGACTTCTCCTTGGCTTCGATCTCGAAGCCGATCTTGTCGTCGTCGGTGACTTTGACGGTGACGCGACCACCATGAGCCAGCTTGCCGAACAGCAGTTCCTCGGCGAGCGGACGCTTGATGCTTTCCTGGATCGTCCGCGCCATCGGACGGGCACCCATCTTGACGTCGTAGCCGTGCTCGCACAGCCAGTCGCGGGCTTCCTGCTCGACATCCATCGTCACGTGCTTGGCCGCCAGCTGTTCCTCGAGCTGCATCAGGAACTTGTCGACCACGCGGGCAATCTCGCGCTTGCCCAGCGGCGCGAACGGGATGATCGCGTCGAGGCGGTTGCGGAACTCCGGCGAGAAGCCGCGGCGAATCACTTCCAGTGCATCGGTCGAGTGATTCGCTTCGGTGAAACCAATTCCGCGCCGTGAGGATTCCTCGGCACCAGCATTGGTCGTCATCACCAGGATCACGTTGCGGAAATCCGCCGCACGGCCGTTGTTGTCGGTCAAGGTGCCGTGATCCATGACCTGCAGCAGCAGGTTGAACACGTCCGGATGCGCCTTCTCGATTTCATCGAGCAGCACCACCGCATGCGGATGCTTGATCACTGCCTCGGTCAGCAAACCACCCT
>NZ_CAISIQ010000224.1 GCF_903885465.1 uncultured Nevskia sp. | reverse complement strand
AGGCGAATTATAGAGGACTTTCATCCCCTGTCAACTCCCCGTCTCTACCAGCCCGACAAGCTAACTCCACCTTCCCAAAACCCCTCAGCGGTAGCCGCTGCGAGGGGGCGAATTATAGGGCCGTTCGAGGTTGTGTCAACGCGTTTTTCGAAACATTTTTCGATAAGCCGCACGAATAGCTCAGATCACCTTCAACAATGCCTTGGCGTAGCGTCGCGGGCCGACCTGAAGCAGGTAAGTGGCGCCCGGAGTAAGGATCGTTCCCCGGTCCTCGATCCGCTGCTGATCCACCTTGACCGCTTTCTGATCGATCATTCGATTGCCTTCTCCATTGCTGGCGACCAGACCAGCCTCTTTGAGCAAGGCAGCTAGCCCGATGCCCTGTGCGGGCACCGCAATCACGATCTCGGCAATGTTCTCCGGCAACTGCCCCTGCGAGAACTGTGCGACGAATTCCGCCTTGGCGGCTTCGCCGGACCCAGCACCATGAAACCGCTCGACCAGTTCAATGCCCAGCAGCATCTTCACATCACGAGGATTGGCGCCTTCGACGATTGATTGCTTGAGCGCGGCCACTTCAGCGAGCGGCCTGAAGCTGAGCAGATCGTAGTAACGCCACATCAGCTGGTCTGAAACGGACATGACCTTCCCGAACATGTCCTTCGGCGCATCGTTCAGCGAGATGTAGTTGCCCAGCGACTTCGACATCTTCTGCACGCCATCCAGGCCCTCCAGAATGGGCACCGTCATGATGCATTGCGGTTTCTGGCCATAGCCCTGCTGCAACTGCCGGCCGACCAGCAGATTGAATTTCTGGTCTGTGCCGCCGAGTTCGACGTCCGCTTTCAGGGCCACCGAGTCATAGCCCTGCAGCAGCGGATACAGGAACTCGTGGATCGCGATCGGCTGGTTGTCGCGGAAGCGCTTCGAAAAATCGTCACGCTCCATCATCCGCGCGACCGTGTGCTGGGACGCAAGCCGGAGCATGCCCTCGGTGCCCAGCGCATCGAGCCAGCGGCTATTGAACTCGATCGTCGTGCGTTCCGGATCGAGGATCTTGAACACCTGCTCCTTATAGGTCTTCGCGTTTTCCTCGACCTGTTCCCGGGTCAGGGGCTTGCGCGTCTCGTTCTTGCCGGTCGGATCACCGATCATCCCGGTGAAATCGCCGATCAGAAAGATCGCCTCGTGCCCCGCTTCCTGAAACGAGCGCAGCTTGTTCAACAGCAGGGTGTGACCCAGGTGCAGATCCTTCGCCGTTGGGTCAAAGCCCGCTTTGATCCGCAGACGAACACCTTGCTCGGCCGCCTTTGCCAGCCTCGCGTGCAGCTCGGCTTTCGGGATGACCTCGTCGGTGCCGCGTTCGATTTCTTCGATATTCACTGAACTCTCGATGCACCGGGCTTGAACGGCGCGAAATTTGCGGAGAGGAATCGCCCAAACGAGCCGGCAGAGCCGGAACATATGAAAAATTGCCAACCGCCAGTTTTTATGTTTTGTTACGGGTGTCCGGATTCGCAAACCAACGAAAATATCGAGCGATCCATTTGCCGCGCGGCCTTACAGCGCCTTCATTTTCGTGGATTTTTATGGCATTGAATTATAGCTCCGCAGCCGGGGCCCGGAACTCGTCGCTGCGCAGAGTGGGCGTCATCGCCGCATTTCTCGGTGTGTCAGGCGCCGCGCTTTTCGCGCTGAAACCGAATTCTGCTCCGATTGTGGAACCCGTCGCCGAAACGGCACCGGAAGCTGGCACAGCACTGACTGCCTCCCAAGACCTCGTTACGGCGCCAACGGTTAACCCGGCGTTCAACGACATCGTGCAGAGCGCGGTCAGCGATGCTCTGGCAGTGCCGGAGCCCGCCGCCTGGAGCCGTGTCGTGGTTTCCCGTGGCGAAAGCTTGTCCAACGTTTTCGAAGATGCCGGCCTGCCGCCGCAGGACTGGATGCTGATGACCCGCCTCGGCGGCGACAGTGCCCGCCTCAAAAAGCTCAAGGCTGGCGACGCAATCAACATGCGCATCGTTTCCGGCCGTCTTGAAGAACTCACCTACACGCTCGACGAAACCCGCACCCTGAGCGTTCGCCGCAAAGGCGTTGGCTACGAGTCGACCACCTTGACCGCCGCGCTCGAACACCGCCCGGTGGAAAGCGTCGGCGAGATTCGCAGCTCCCTGTTTGCCGATGGCCGCAAGGCGGGGCTGTCGAACCGGATGATCCTCGAATTCGCGGACATCTTCGGTTACGACATCGATTTCGCGCAGGATCTCCAGGAAGGCGATCGCTTTGCAGTCGTCTACGACAACATCCTCAAGAACGGCCGCAAGATTCGTGACGGCGACATCCTCGCCGCGCAGTTCACCAATCAGGGCAAGACCTACCGCGCCGTACGCTTTGTCGATTCTGAAGGGCGCCCTGGCTATTACACGCCGGACGGTCAGTCACTGCGGAAAGCCTTCATCCGCACGCCGGTGGATTTCGTCCGCATCAGCTCGGGCTTCAATCTGGCGCGCCGTCATCCGATCCTGAACATCATCCGGGCGCACAAAGGTGTTGATTACGCTTCCGCAACCGGAACGCCGGTCCACACGACGGGCGACGGCAAGATCCAGTTCATCGGCAAGAAGAATGGCTACGGTAACGTCGTCGTCGTCCGTCATAGTGGCCAGAACGAAACCCTGTACGCCCATCTGTCCCGCTTCAAGCCGGGCTTGACGCTTGGCTCGAAAGTCCGCCAGGGCCAGGTCATCGCATTCGTCGGCTCCACCGGCCTCGCCACGGCACCGCATCTGCATTACGAGTTCCTGGTCAACGGCATTCACAAGAACCCGATGACCGTGACCCTGCCGCGCGCTGTGCCCCTGAACTCGCAGTCGCTCGTGCAGTTCCGTCGCGAAACGGCGCCACTGATTGCGAAGATTGATGCCATGAGCAACACCGGCGTCGCTCTCGCCAAGTACAAGTAGGCGCTGACGGCATTTCCGATGTCAGGCTTGTACCTTGGCCTGATGTCGGGAACCAGCATTGACGGTATTGATGCCGTCATTGCCGAGTTCGAGGCGGGTCGGCTGGTTCGGCTCCACGCCGAGCACCACCACGACTATCCACCGGCCCTTCGGGCGCGGCTGATCGAGCTGTCGCTGGATCAGCCGGGGATTTCGATGCGCGAGTTCTGTACGCTCGACGTCGAAATCGGCCTGAGCTTCGGGGCCGCTGCACGCGAAGTCATTTCCCGCAGCGGAATTCCGGTCGGCGCGATCACGGCCATCGGCAGTCATGGCCAGACCTTGTTCCATGACGGGCCACAGAGCCTGACCCTGCAACTGGGTGATCCCAATCGGATTGCCGCGGCCACAGGCATCACGACAGTTGCCGATTTCCGGCGCATCGATCTGGCGCTGGGCGGTCAAGGCGCCCCCCTGGTGCCGGCGTTCCACCACGCGATGTTTGCTGACGCCAGCGAATCCCGCTGCGTGCTGAATCTCGGCGGCATCGCCAATATCACCGTGCTGCCGGGCGCGGGCATTGGTGGCGTGATCGGTTTCGATACCGGACCCGCCAATGGTTTGATGGATGAATGGACGCGAGTCTGTTCAGGCCTCGCTTTCGACGCGGAAGGCGCCTTTGCTGCCAGCGGTTCGGCCGATGAAAAACTTATCGCTGCGCTGCTCGCCGATCCTTATTTCACCAGGCCGGCACCGAAAAGCACCGGGCGTGATTACTTCCGCCTGGACTGGGTGCGCTCCCGCTATCCCCAAATCGCAGCATTGCGCACAGAAGATGTGCAGGCCAGTCTCGCCGCCGTGACGGCACGCAGTGTCGCCAGCGCGATCAAGGCCGCTGCGCCCGGCGCTGCCAGGCTGATCGTCTGTGGGGGTGGCGTCAGCAACACGCGGTTGCTGCGGCTGATTGGGGACGCCTTGCCAGGCGTTGTCGTCGAATCCAGCAGCCAGCATGGTCTGGCACCGGAATGGATCGAAGCTACGGCATTCGCTTGGCTGGCGATGCGCCGTATCGAAGGCAAACCGGGCAATCTGCCGGCCGTGACCGGCGCCAGCCGTTTGTCACCGCTCGGCTGCGTGGTACTGCCGCCGCGGTGATTGGCTTATCGGCGCGCGATGCGCGCCGATAAGCCCGTCGTCAGACTGCGAAGGAAGAGCCGCAGCCGCAGGTGGTCGTCGCGTTCGGATTACGGATCACGAACTGGGCGCCGTCGACATCGTCCTTGTAATCGATCTCGGCACCGCTGAGGTATTGCAGGCTCATCGAATCGACGAGCAAGGTCACGCCGCCGTTCTCGACGGACAGATCGCCGTCCTCGACGCTTTCGTCGAAAGTGAAGCCGTACTTGAAACCCGAGCAGCCACCGCCGGTCACGAACACGCGCAGCTTCAGGGCTTCATTGTCTTCGTCGTTCAGCAGCTCCCGCACCTTCGCGGCTGCGGCAGAGGTGAAGACCACTTCGGACTGGGCACTACCCGGTATCTCGTTACCATCCATGTCGCTCTCCAATCAATTTCGCGGAATCATCCCGCCTTGCTGCAACGCGCGTTCCTGAACGTCGAGGACTACCACGTCGGCCCTGCTTTCCAGCGACATCTGCTGCGTCTTGACCAGCGTATCGCCGCTATCGTGCGCCAATTGCCCGTTAATGGCGGCGCCTGGTTCCATCTGCAAGACCTTGTAATAAACGTTTCCGGTCACACGGGCCTTGGCGGTAAGCACCAACTTCTCGCTCGCTCGGACATCACCGACGATCGAACCGTTCAGCATGACCGTCGGAACGCGCACATTGCCTTCAACAATGCCTGACTCGCTGATCGACAGTATGGCCGCTTCGTCGCCACTGGCCTGGACCGCGCCCTTGACCCGACCATCGATGTGGATCCCGCCCACGAAACGCACGTCACCGATGATTTCGGTTTGTCGTCCGATCAGAGTTTCGACGGTGGCAGCCTTGCCGCCAGAGCTTGATCCAGCGCCGAGAAATCCCTTCATGGTTCAGCGTCCTCCCGAATTATTTTTTTCCAATCGTACTCGTCTTCAATCGCCGCCTGCCCACCACCGGGTTGCAGCACAACCATCGCCCGCAGCGGCCTGAAATCCTCGGGAAGTTTCAGCTGTCCGCTGAATTCCTCGAAATACTTGAATGAAAATAACAGATTTCGCGCGCCGTCCACTGCGATGTCCGCGAGCTTCAAGGTCTGTTTCTTGCCGCTCTTCAGACCTTCGATCGACAACTCGACCTGACCGCCGACCCGTTTGTCGCTACGCACCGGCTGGATCAGCACCAGGTCGAAGCGATACTGGTTCGGCGAAGTTTTCACCGCACTGACGCGGAACTCGTAGACCCGGACGCCTGCCTGCGATTCCTGCGGCGAGACGATGCCGCGATAGAACGCGAGTTGTTCGCGCAAGTCCGACGACTCGGCCTGCAACTGACCCAGTGATTGCTTCACGTCCTGACAGGCACCACTGTCGATCTCCTGAGAGCGGCTCAGATAGGCAACTTGGTCGCGCAGGGTTTCGGCTTCGGTCTTGGCGACGCGCAAGTCGCGAGTCAGTTGCCGTCGTTCGTCGAGCAGGCGATCGCGTTCCCCGGTTGCCGCAGCGAAATCCGAAACCGCCGTCGCGCGGGTCACGCTGTACAGCGCGAATCCAGCCACGAGCGCGGCTACCACCACCCAGGTGACCAGCCAGCGGCGACGCGACGACCGTTCGCTGGTGATGACAACTCGGTGCTGCCAATCAGCCATTCCGGCGAGCCTTGCCGACGATCAGGGCGCGAGTGGCGCGGCGTCGAGCGCCATGCGCTCGTCGAAACCGAACATCAGGTTGAAGCACTGCACGGCCTGGCCAGCTGCGCCCTTCACCAGATTGTCGATCGCCGACAGCACCACCACCGTATCGCCATCGCCCGGCCGATGCACGGCGATCCGGCACAGGTTCGAGCCGCGCACCGAACGCGTTTCAGGATGCGAGCCTTTCGGCATCACGTCGACGAACGGCTCATCGCGATAACGCGCTTCGTACAAGGCCTGCAGGCCGATGTCGGTCTTCAGCAGGGTCCCGTACAGCGTTGCGTGGATGCCGCGGATCATCGGCGTCAGATGCGGCACGAAGGTCAGCTTGACCGGGCCATTCGCAGCCCGCGTCAGGCCCTGCTCGATCTCCGGCAGATGACGATGACCGGCAACGCCGTAGGCCATCATCGAATCGGCCGCTTCGGCGAACAGGGAGCCGACTTTCGCTTCCCGGCCGGCACCGCTGACGCCGGATTTGCAGTCGGCGATCAGCCGACTGGTATCGACCAGCCCGGCTTCGATCAACGGCAGAAAGCCGAGCTGCGCTGCCGTTGGATAGCAACCGGCAGCCGCTACCAGCCGCGCGCTGCGGATCGCCTCGCGATTGACTTCCGGCAGGCCGTACACGGCTTCGGCCAGCAGTTCCGGGCTGGCGTGGTCATGCGCGTACCAGCGCTTGAACACTTCGGCATCGCGGATACGGTAGTCGGCCGACAGATCGACAACACGAACGTCGCGCTCGATCAGCGCCGGCGCCAGCTTCATCGAAGTCGCATGCGGCGTTGCGAAGAACACCGCTTGGCAGGCAGCGAGCGCGTCATCATCCGGCGCGGTGAAACTCAGATCGCAGCGGCCGCGCAGATGCGGGAACCAGACATCGGCGCGCTTGCCGGCCTCGGCACGGGAGGTCAGCACGCGCACGCGCACACCCGGGTGCGCCGATAGCAGCCTGAGCAATTCGGCGCCGGTGTATCCGGTGCCGCCGACAATTCCGACTTCGATCACGTCCTTCCAGCCTCATGCCCATCCAGGGGGCGACGATGATACCTTGCGCACCTGCCCGTGTTGCTGGATGCCCGATGCTCTGGATCAAGGCGTTTCATGTGATTTTCATGGTGTCCTGGTTCGCCGGGCTGTTCTATCTGCCGCGTCTGTTCGTCTATCACTGCGACGTGACCGACGAAGCTGGCCACGCGCGCTTCCTGATCATGGAACGCAAGCTGTACGGAATCATGACGATCGGCATGATCGGCACCTGGGTCTTCGCGCTGACCTTGCTGGTGATGAATCCGGGCTACCTGCATTCCGGCGGCTGGCTGCATCTGAAGATCGCGCTGGCGGTGGTCCTGTCCGGCTATCACGGCTGGTTGAAGACGGTGATCCGGAAATTTGCCGCCAAGGCCAACACGCGCGGCCACAAGTTCTACCGGTTGATCAACGAAGTACCGGCCGTCCTGCTGATCGCGATCGTGATCCTGGTGATCGTCAAGCCGTTCTGAACAGGGCCTCGGCACTGCGAGCCGTTTTACGGTGATGGGGGATTTGGCGCGGACCGTAGGGCGGGTGGGGGTTGTCAGATCGGCAGAATCGGCTTATTTCAGGTTTCCTCCCTGCAGGCAGATGCCTCGCCAGTTCGGCTCTTTGAGCGTCGGATAGCATCGCCAGCGGTTTTCGAACAACCGCCGAAATTACCTGCCCTCACTTCCGCTCGTACTAACCGCT
>NZ_CAISIQ010000223.1 GCF_903885465.1 uncultured Nevskia sp. | reverse complement strand
TATCGGCCGGCACTTCGATGTTGGTCGCGCGCAATTGCTGGCCACCGCGAACGGCGGCGTAGCCTGGCGTCGCTTCAACCTCGACGCCGAAACCGCGCAGCATCCGCTCGGTGTGATCGCGGGAGGCTTCCGGTTCGCGCACTTCGGTCTTGCCATTGGCGTACAGCCCGGCCAGCAGAATGCCGCTCTTGACCTGCGCGCTGGCAACCGGCGAATCATAGGAGATCGCCTTCAATCCGCTCGCGGGCGAGAACGTCAGCGGTGACGTGCCCTTCTCGGTGGTCGCAATCGTTGCGCCCATCTGGCGCAGCGGATCGACGATGCGACGCATGGGCCGCTTCGACAGCGAGCTGTCACCGATCAACGTCGTCTCGAACGCCTGCGCCGCCATCAGGCCGGACATCAGCCGCATCGAGGTGCCGGAGTTGCCGAGATCTAGCGAACCCGCCGGCGCCTTCAGACCATGCAGGCCGACACCATGCACGCGCAGATGCGTCGGTCCCAGTTGCTCGATCTGAACGCCCATCGCCTGGAAGGCTTTCATCGTGCACAGGCAATCTTCGCCAGTCAGGAAGCCGGTGACTTCCGACACGCCTTCGGCCAGCGAACCGAACATGACCGCGCGATGCGAGATCGACTTGTCACCGGGCACGCGCAGGGAACCGGACAGCTGCCCGCCTGGCTGCACGACATAGGTCAAACCGGGGCCATCAGTGCTCATACAATTTCTATTCGATTCTTGTTAGGTGTCGTTCGCGCGCCGCGCGGGCACGCTCGAAAACGGTTCGCATCGCGTCCCAGTCGCCAGTTTCGATCATCTGCAGCAAGCCGTTCAGTTCATCGATCTGCTTGCGCAGCAGTTTGGCGACCGGCCCGGCGTTGGCGCGCAGGATGTCATGCCACATGCGTGGGCTCGACGAGGCGATGCGGGTGAAATCGCGAAAGCCGCCGCCGGCGTTCGGGAAGATGTCGGCATCGGCGCCATCGAGCTGATCGAGCATGTCGACGAAGCTGTACGCGAGCAGATGCGGCAGATGCGACGTCGCGGCGAAGATCGCGTCGTGTCGCGTCGCTTCCATCTTCACTACGCGTGCGCCGACCGCCGTCCATAAGGCTTCAACAGTCGCCAGCGCCTGCGCATCCTGCGCCGGATGCGGCGTGAGGATCAGCCGATGATTGCGGAACAGATCGGCCTTCGCATGCGCGACCCCGCTCTTCTCGGTGCCGGCAATCGGATGCGCTGCGACGAAGCGCGGCGGGATCTCGCCAAACACCGAGATCACCGCATCGAGCACTGACTGCTTGGTGCTGCCGACATCAGTCAGGATCGTGTTCGGACCCAGTCCCGGCTTGCAAGCGGCAACGGCCGCCGCTGTCGCCAGCACGGGTACAGCGATCACCGCGACATCGGCACCGCGCACGGCATCGGCAGCATCGGTGGCCGCGCGATCGATGACGCCAAGTTCCAGCGCGATGCGGATCTGTTCCGGATCACGGTCAAAGCCGGCGATGTTCGACACCACACCGGCCTCGCGCAGCGCGCGCGCCAGCGAGCCGCCGATCAGCCCCAGCCCGACGATCGCGAGGCGGATCGGCGCAACGCCGCTCACGCCGCCAGCACTTCCTTCAATGCGACCAGGAAGCGGGTGTTCTCGGCGACCGTGCCGATGCTGGTCCGCAGATAGGTCGGCATGCCGTAGGAACCCATCGGCCGCACGATCACGCCACGCTCGAGCAGACCCTTGTGGATCGGTGCGGCTTCGCGATGGAAGTTGATGGTGATGAAGTTCGCCTGCGACGGCAGCACGCTCAGGCCCAGCGCTTTCATCTCGCCGATCAGCCGGCTCATTTCCGACTTGTTCAGCGCCACTGCCTTGGCGACATGCTCCTGATCACCGAGCGCCACTTCCGCAGCGAGCAGCGCCAGCATGTTCAGGTTGAACGGCTGACGAACACGGTTCAGCAGATCGGCGACCGAAGGATGCGACAGCGCATAACCGGCACGCAGCCCGGCCAGGCCATAGGTCTTCGAGAACGTGCGGGTGATGACCAGATTCGGATAACGATCGAGCCAGGCGCGCGAGTCCGGCTTCGATGCCGGATCGAGATATTCGATGTAAGCCTCGTCGAGCACCACGATGGTCTGCGCCGGCACCTTGGCGATGAACGCTTCAAGTGCCGCCGGCTTGGCCCAGGTGCCGGTCGGGTTATTCGGGTTGGCGATCATCACCACGCTGACGTCCGGCGTCAGCGCCGCGGCGAGCGCATCGAGATCGTGGCCGTAGGGCATCGTCGGGTGATCCGGCGGCAGCGCCTTGGCAACGATCGCTTCAGCGTTCTGGGCCAGCGTCGCCAGCGGATACACCGCGAAGCAGTATTCCGAGAACAGCGCCTTGCGGCCCGGTCCGAGAAACACGCGGGCGATGAATTCGAGCAGATCGTTCGAGCCATTGCCGAGCGTGATCCGCTCCGCTTCGATACCGTGGAATTCGGCGATCTTCTTCTTCAGACGAAAGCCGCCGCCATCCGGGTACAGCGAGACATTGCCGCTCGCCGCGTGCTCGGCCAGCGCAGCCTTGACCTTCGGGCTCGGGCCCAGTGGATTCTCGTTCGAGGCCAGCTTGATGACGTCGGACAAACCGAGACGGCGCTGCAGCTCGTCGATCGGCATGCCGGGCGAATACGGCTCCAGCGCCATGACGCCCGCGAGCGCGTTCTTCAGAAAGGGCTGTTCAATCTTGGTCATGAAAGATTCAGAAATCAGTGGTCAGACAACGGCACGAGGATAGGAGCCCAGCACCCGGAAGAACGCCGCGCGCTTCTGCACGGCATCGAGCGCCTCGGCGACGATGGCTTCGCCGCGATGGCCTTCGATATCGAGGAAAAAATTGTAGTCCCAGATACCGCGACGGCTAGGCCGAGACTCGATCTTCGACAGATTGATGCCAGCTTTCGCGAACGGTTCCAGCAAGCGGAACAGGGCGCCCGCTTCGCCGCCGCTCGGTGCCGAGCAGACCAGCGAAGTGCGATCCGCACCGGTCACTTCCGGCTGCTGACGGCCAATCACCAGGAAGCGCGTCGTATTGTTCGGATCGTCTTCGATGTTCGCGGCCAAGGCATGCAGCTTGTAGCGCTCGCCAGCAGCGGCACTGGCGATCGCCGCACCCTGCCCGGTTTCGGACACCTGCTTCGCTGCAGCGCCATTGCTGACCACAGTTTCACGCGACACGCCCGGCAATCTCGCGTCCAGCCAGCGGCGACATTGCGCTAGTGACTGCGGATGCGCGTAGACCACCTTCACGTCGGCCAGATCGGTGTGCGGCGACAGCAGCTGGTGATGCACCGGCAGCCAGACTTCGCCACAGATCGACAACGGCGTGGTCGCCAGCAAGTCGAGCGTCGAGTTCACCACGCCTTCGGTCGAGTTCTCGATCGGCACCACGCCGTAAGCGGCGGCACCGGATTCGACGTCGCGGAAGATGTCGTCGATGGTCGCCACCGCGCGGGCCGCGACCTGGGCGCCGAACTGCTTGTAGACCGCAGCCTGCGTGTACGTACCTTCCGGGCCGAGATAGGCGACCGACAGCGGCGATTCCAGCGCGAGGCAGGCCGACATGATTTCGCGCATCAGCTTGGCCATCACTTCATCGGGCAGCGGGCCGCCGAGTTCGCGATTGCGTTCCATCGCTTTCTTCAGCACCTCGGCTTCGCGGGCCGGGCGGTAATGATCGCCAGTCGCGCCGGCTGCCACCTTGATCTCGCGCACTGCTTCCGCGACGCGGGCGCGGCGGGCGATCAGCGTCTGCAGCTCGGCGTCGATCGCATCGATCGCGGCACGAGCTTCGGGCAGAGTGTTGAGCTTCATCGGACACAACCTCCGATCACACGGGTCGCCAGCACGCCGGGAATTGCCGCCAGTTCGTCGACCATCTCGTCCGGCAGCGCCTGATCGACATCGACCAGCGTATAGGCGATCTCGCCACGCGACTTGTTGAGCAGATCGTTGATGTTGATCTCGTGCTTGGCCAGCGCCGTGGTGATCTGGCCGACCATGTT
>NZ_CAISIQ010000222.1 GCF_903885465.1 uncultured Nevskia sp. | reverse complement strand
TGCTGGCCAGCGGCATCGCCGAACCGGGACGGCTGCGCCATCTCGCTCATCTGCCGGTCGACTACATCGGCCGCCGGCATTTCGACGATGCCCATCTGCTGGAAACCGTGTTCGTGCCGCTGCCGGCACCGCCGATCCCGGCGCAGGTGGAACTCGGCGCCAGCGCGCCGTCGGCGATGTCGGCCGGCGATGCGGCGCGCTGAGACCTGCCACGGGAATCAATCCCGGCATGGGCCGGCATAGCCCCGAAGATCTCGACCGCGTGCGCGACCTGCTCGATCAGGTTGCGCATGGCAGCAAGCCCGCCTTTGCGGCGCTGTACGACGAGACCAGCCCCTACGTCTACGGCGCCCTGCTGCGCCTGCTGCGCAACCCGCAGTGGGCGACCGAGGCACTTCAGGATTGCTACATCCGCGTCTGGCAGCACGCCGACGGCTATGCGGCCGCGCGCGGCGATCCCTATGGCTGGCTGATCGGCATCGCCCGCTACCGGGCGCTGGATCTGCTGCGCGCGCAAACTGATCGTGCTGGCCGGCTCGCCGAAAATGCGTCCGATCTGCGTGATGCGGCCGTAGTGCCGAAGAGTCCTGAAACCGAAACACTGACCCTGATCGATCTCGAGCAATTGCAACGCTGCCTCGCCCATCTGCCGGCGGCGCAACGGGAATGCCTTTTGCTCGGCTATTACGAGGGGCATTCGAATCAGGAACTCGCCGATCGGCTCCACCTGCCGCTCGGCACCGTCAAAGCCTGGATACGGCGCGGTCTGGTACGCCTGCGCAGCTGCATGGAGGGACCATGAATTACGACAAGCCGGAACTGGTCAGTCTGCTGGCCTCGCAGTACGTGCTCGGCACCTTGCGCGGGCCGGCGCGGCGGCGGCTGGAACGGCTGCGGATCAGCCATCCGCAGGTGCAGGAAGCCATACAGTTCTGGGAAGACCTGCTGCAGCCGCTGGCGCTGCAGATCGATGCCATCAACCCGCCACTACCGGTGCGCGCGCAGGTGCTGGCGCGGGCCTTCGAGGCCGAACCCTTCCTGCAGCCGGCACCGATCGCAGCCGCACCGCGTCGGCGTCGTCGCGATGCGCTGCGCCGCAGCCTCGGCTTCCTCGCCGCCGCCTCGGTGATCGGCGTGATGCTGGTGCTCGGCGCGATCAGCCTCGGCGGCGGCCGTCTGAGCTTTCCCGCGTCTCCGCAGCAAGTGGATTCCGCCGAAGTTGCGAACCCCGACAGCCTGCTGCCGATCTATCTCGCCAGGGTCGGCATTCCGACCTCGAGCATGGGCTGGATGATCAGCCTGTCGCCGGATCACCGCAGCCTGTCGATCGTCGCCAGCGACGACCTCTACAGCGTCGGTCGCGGCACCGTCCAGCTCTGGTGGCTGCGCAACGGCAGCACGCCGATGCCGCTGGCGATCCTCGGCACCGAGCGCGATTCCACCGTCACCGTCACCGTGCCGCCGGACTTCGAAAGCGGCCAAAGCCTGGTGTTCGCGATCAGCCTGGAACCCTCCGGCGGCTCGCCGACCGGCAAGCCCAGCGGCGCGGTACTCGACCGCACCGAGCGAGACGAGGCAATCTGACGGACCTTTCCTGAAGTTCCGATCAAGCTGATGAAACTGACCGATGCCCTGCGCCGCGCTGCTCACCTGCATCCGGACGCCATTGCCACCATCGGCCCCGGTCGACGCAAGACCTTCCGCCAGCTTGAAAGCCGCGTTTCCTGCCTCGCCAATGCGCTGATCGGCCTCGGCCTGGCGAATGGCGATGTCGTCGCGATAGCCGCTGCGCACAGCGACCGGGTGCTGGAAACCCAGTACGCAATCGCCTGGGCCGGCGGCATCGCCGCGCATGCCGATCCGCGTCTCGCCTTCGATGGCCTGTGCGCGCTGATCAACGATTCCCAGGCGACGATCCTGGTGCTCGACGATCGCTACGCGGCGCAGTCCGAAGCCCTGTTCGACCACTGCACCTACATCCGCGCGATGGTGTTCTGCGGCGACGGCCCCTGCCCGGATCTGGCCAAGGTTCACGACGCACTGATCATCGCCGCCGATCCGATGCGCGACCGCGAAATCGGCGGCGATGCCACCGCCGCGCTCTGCTACCACCGCAGCGACGACGGCCGCTGGCTCGGCAGCCAGCTGTCGCATCACAGTCTGTGCTTTGCCAGCCTGGCGCTGGCGGCCGCAGGCAGCTTCAGCGATGCCGGCATAGGTCTGCAGGCGATCACCGCGACCGCCGCCGAGAATCTGGTGTTCAGCGGCAGCCTGCTGCTGCGCGGCAGCTCGCAGGTATTCGTCGACCCTGAGCGTGGGCTCGGCGCCGTGATCAGCGAGCAAGGCGTGACTGACATGCTGCTGACCGCAGCAGCGCTGCAGATACTGCTGATCGAAGCGGCCGACGCTGCACCATTCGCCGGTCTCGGCCAGATCCTGATCGCCCGCAGCACGCTCGATCTGCAATTCGGCCCCGGCCTCAGCGGCGCAGCACCGGCGCTGGCTGCGCGCTACCCGGCGGCTCGGCTGATGACCGCCTGGGGCACGCCGGAGCTGTGCGGCATCGCCACGCTGCAGCCGTTGCCGGTCTCTGCGGCAGCGGCTGCAGTCGGCCAGCCGATCGCCTATCTCGAACTCAGGGTCGCTGCCGACGATGGCCGTGAAGCGTCGCGCGGCGCCTTCGGCGAGCTCTATGCCCGAGGTCCGACCACCTTGCGCGGCTACTGGCAGCAGCCGGATGCCAGCGCTGTGGTTCGTCAGCAGGACTGGGTGGCCTGCGGCGTGCGCGCCGCGGTGACGGCCGATGGCGGCCTGCTGATTGATCCGACGCCGGTTGCCATCGAAGCCTGAGCGCCCGCGCGACGTAAAATCGCTGCCTGATCCTCAAACGCTCCGCCCGATGAATCCCGTGTTCAGCATGACTGCCGCCGAGCAGCAGCATTTCTTCATGACCCGCGTGCCGCACAACGAAGCGCTGGGCATGCGCGTCACCCATTGCTCACCGGGCAAGCTGTCGGTCGACATGCCGTATTCGGCCGAGCTGGTCGGCAATCCGGCGACTGGCGAGATGCACGAAGGCACGCTGACCGCGCTGCTCGACGCCACCTCCGGCTCGGTGGTGCTGACCCAGCTGGATGACCTGCGCCGTACCGCCACACTCGACCTGCGGCTCGATTTCCTGCGCCGCGCCAAGGCCGGTGCCGACATCCACTGCGATGCCTGGTGCCTGACCATCACCGACCATGTCGCGACCGTGCGTGCGATCGCTCATGACGGCGACAGCGCCGATCCGGTCGCCGTCGCCACCGGCAGCTTCGCGGTGTTTCCGCCCAGCGTGAAACCGGCTGCCGGAGCCGCCGTATGAGCGCGACGAGCACCGACACGGCAGTGAATTCCTATGGCCTCGACGCCATGCAGACGCTGTTCGCGAGCATTCCCTATCTGCGCAAGATGGGCTTCGAGTTCAGTGTCAACGGCGAGCAGCTAGGCGTCCGCCTGCCGTACGCCGAGCAGATCGTCGGCAATCCGAAAGTGCCGGCGCTGCACGGCGGCGCGATCGGTTCGCTGCTGCAGACCACGGCCAGCGTCCAGCTGATGCTGGCCACGCGTTCACTGCGCCTGCCGCGGCTGTTCAGCTGCACGGCCGAATACCTGCGCTCGGCCCGATTGATCGACGTGCAGGCTTCGGCCGTCGTCGTCACCCGCAGCCGTCGCTTCGCGAACGTGCGGGCAACGGCCTGGCAGGATCGCGCCGATCAGCCGATTGCCGCCGCGACCCTGCAGTTCGTGCTGGTCGACTAGCGCCTTCAGCGCTTGCTGGCTGCGCGCTTCTTCGCCACGGCTCTAGTCTTGGCGCCGCTGCGGGTCTTCGGCTGGATCAGGTCGATGATCGCGCTGACGCGGCCGAGGAAATGCACGCCTTGTGATGCTTCCTCGGCGGCCAGCCGGTCGACCATGGTCTGGATGAAGCGCCGTCCCTGATCGACCATGCGCTCGATCTCGCGCGCACCCTTGGCGGTCAGCACCACCTGACGCTCGCGGCCCGAGGTGGGGTGTTCGAGGATGTCCAGCAAGTCCAGTGGTTCGCGCGCCATCACCCGCAATGACTTCGAGATCGCCGAGTTGCGGATCTCGAACCAGCGGGTGATCGAGCGCTCGATCTCCTTGCGCGAAATGCTGCGCCCGCCTTCGCCTTCCGAGCGGATCAGCCACAGGATCGCCACTTGATGGCGGGTCAGACGGCCGCCGCGCAGCGCGTCCTCGATACCGATACCGACCTTGTAGTGCACCGGATAGAACAGGTCGAGAAACTCCTTCGCCGAATCCGATACCGGCGATTCCATAGCCGCCGCTGACGACGCTGCGGCCGGCTTCGCAGCCGATTTCCGGGCTGCTTTCGCGGCTGGCTTGCGGCCGCTCTCCTCGCCATCCGGCGTCGCCCTTGTTGACCGCCCGCTCACCGTACGCATATTGTGTCCTTGAGACATAGTTTCATCGTTTCAACAATCAAGACCGAGCTCGAACTCGGTCAAACCCAAACGTGCTTCTGGAGGAAGGACCATGAACCTCACCATCAATCCCCGCGATCTCGCGACGCCGGCCATCATCGCCGATCCCTATCCCGCCTACGATGCGTTGCGCGCTGATTCGCCAGTCGCCGGCTATGCCGACTGGCCGCCGGGCACGGTGCCGGGTCAGGACGCGCCGCTGCAGGCCTGGGCGTTGCTGAAGCATGAACACGTGCTCGCAGCAGCGCGTGATCCGCAGACCTTCTCCTCCGCCAACTTCCAGCAAGGCACCGGCGCGCCGACCCTGATGCTGGTCAACCACGACGATCCCGAGCACGCCGGCCTGCGCAAGCTGGTCAGCCTGGCGTTCACGCCGCGCCGCATCCGCGAGCTGCGGCCGGACATCGAAGCGGTGGTCAAGGATCTGCTCGATGCGCTGCCAGAAAGCGAGATCGATGTCGTCAGCCAGATCTGCGCCCACCTGCCCGCGCGGCTGATGCTGCGCCTGCTCGGTCTGCCACCGGCGATGTCGGAGAAGTTCCAGCTATGGTCGAACGCTTTCATGCTGTCGGCGGCGATGACCGCCGAGGAGCGCAACGCCAGCAATGTCGAGATGGTCGGCTACTTCCAGCAGACGGTCAGCGAACGTGCTGCCCGGCTGGCCGGCGGTGCAACGCCGAACGACGATCTGATTGACGCCCTGCTGACTGCCGAAGCTGACGGCAAGCGCCTGAGCCACGACGAGGTCTGGCGCTTCTGTTTCACGCTGGTGGTCGCCGGCAGCGAAACGACGATGTACTACGCGACCAACTGTCTGCAGGTGCTGATCAGCCGTCCGGAGCTGTACTCACAGCTGCAGGCCGATCGCACGCTGATCGGCCGCTTCCAATCGGAAACCCTGCGCCGCACCGGCCCGCCGCAGCGCCTGTTCCGCAAGGTGATGAAAGACGTCGAGATCGGTGGCAAGGCGATCAAGGCCGGCGAATGGGTGGCGCTGTTCTTCGCCGCCGCCAATCATGATCCAGCCGTCTTCGCGGAGCCCTATGAATTCCGCCTCGATCGCACCAACGCCAGCGGCCAGCTGAGCTTCGGCCACGGCATTCACTACTGCCTCGGCGCGCCACTGGCCAACCTCGAAGTGGAGTGCTTGCTGAACGCAATACTCGATCGCTACGCGAGCCTGCAGCCTGGCTCCTCTCCGGCGATTCCACAGACCGCCACCCTGCTGCAGCACAGCCACACGTCGATCCCGGCGCGGTTGGTCAAGCGCCGCAGCAAGCTTGAAGAAGCCAACATCGCCCAGGTCAAGGAAGTGTTCGTCCGCTTCGGCAGCGGCAACGTGCCGGCGATCCTCGAACTGCTCGACGACGAGGTACGGATCGAATTCTACGGCCCGTCAACGATTCCCTACGCTGGCGACTATCGCAGCCGCAACGAAGCACGGCGCTTCTTCGAGACGGTGCTGGCTTCGGTCGACATCCATCAATTCGATGCCGAGGAGTTCATCGCCCAGAACGATCAGGTGATCGTCACCGGCCATCTGCGTCTGACCGCCAAAGCCACCGGCGGCACGATCGAATCCGACTTCGTGCACGTCATCACCTTGCGCGACGGCCGCTGGCTGCGATTCCGCGATTTCATGAACACGTCGGTCGCGGTTGCCGCGTTCACCTCGTAAGCCCGAAGCGGGCGGCCATTGACCACCGTCTTCATCGCGTTTGATGATCCCCACCAAAAAGGGGAGCGCGCGTGGGTCAGAAAGTCGAGCCGAATCATCCAGCGAAGGAAGACGCTCCCCGCTGGCGTTTCGGCGAGGTGGTGCTCGACGAGCGGACGATGGAAGTTCTCGTCGGCGGCGAGAAGATCGAGCTGGCGCGCAAGCCCATCGAACTGCTGATGTACTTCGTCCGCAATCCGGGCGAAGTCATCACCAAGGAGGAATTGTTCGAGGCCATCTGGCCCGGCCGCATCGTTTCGGATGCCAGCCTGAGCAATGCCATCACCCGCCTGCGCACTGCCCTGGGCGATGAACAAGCCCAGGAACTGATCAAGTCGGTCTACGGTTACGGCTACCGGTTCATGGCCGAAGTGGCGCGAGAAGACGCCCGAAGCGCAAGCCTGCCGGCACCCGAGCCGGCGCTCGATTTCAAGGACGGCGATCCCGTGCCGTCACGCGTGGGCTGGGTTCTGCGAAAGCGGCTGGGCGCCGGCGGCGGCGGCGACGTCTGGCTGGGCATGGCCTCATCGACGCGCGAAAACCGCGTCTTCAAGTTCGCGCGGGATCGGCTGGCGCTCACGGCACTCA
>NZ_CAISIQ010000221.1 GCF_903885465.1 uncultured Nevskia sp. | reverse complement strand
TGCCGTCACGCGTGGGCTGGGTTCTGCGAAAGCGGCTGGGCGCCGGCGGCGGCGGCGACGTCTGGCTGGGCATGGCCTCATCGACGCGCGAAAACCGCGTCTTCAAGTTCGCGCGGGATCGGCTGGCGCTCACGGCACTCAAGCGCGAGATCACCCTGTCGCAGCTGATGCGCCAAAGCCTGGGCGAGCGGCCGGATCTGGTGCGAGTGCTCGACTGGAATCTCGACGAGGCGCCGTATTTCATCGCCACCGATTGGTGCAACCAGGGCAGTCTCAGCGATTGGGCCGATACCCACGGCATCGGCACCATGCCGCCGGATCAGCGCCTGGAACTGCTGGCACAAGCCGCCGATGCCCTGGCCGCCGCGCATTCGGTTGGCGTGTTGCACAAGGATCTGAAGCCTTCCAATCTGCTGCTGCATGCCGGCAGCGGCACCGACAAACTGCAAGTCAAACTCTCCGATTTCGGTAGCGCCCGCCTGATCGATCGCGACCGCCTGCACTCACTGGATATCGCCCAGCTCGGCTTCACCCAGACCCTCGTCGACGCCAGCAGCGGCACGCCGCAGTACCTGGCGCCGGAACTGCTCGACGGCAGCCCGCCGACCATCCGCTCGGACGTCTATGCGCTCGGCGTGGTTCTGTATCAGCTGGTGGTCGGCGATCTGCGCCGACCGTTGTCGGCGGGCTGGGAGCGGCGCATCGACGATCCCCTGCTGATCGAGGATATCGGCGCCGCCGCCGCTGGCGATCCGCAGCATCGGCTGGCCGATGCCGCCGCCCTCGCCCAACGCCTGCGCAGCTTGCCGGCGCGTCGCGATGCGCGGGCGCAGGCGCAGGCCGCTGCTGCCGAGGCGGCAAGAATCAAGATCGCACTTGATCGCGCCAGCGCCCGCCGGGGTCTGCTGCTGGCTCTGGCTGCCAGTCTGGTGCTCGGCCTCGCCATCACCGGATATTTCCTGACCCAGGCACGCAGCGAAGCCCGGCGCGCCAACGCCGTCACCGCGTTCATGACCGACGATCTGCTCAGCGCCGCCAACCCGGTCATCGCCGGCCGCCGCGATGTGACGATGCGCGAAGTGCTCGACCGGGCACAGCAGCAACTCGATCAGCAGTTCAAGGAACAGCCCGCCGTGCACGCCACCCTGGCGCGCGTTATCGGCAGCGCCTATGCCGCCATGGGCGATAGCGAGCCGGCGCTGCGGCTGCTGACCATCGCCGAGAAGGAGTTGTCGGCCCAGCAAGGCGAGGCTGCCGATGAAACCCAGGCGGCAAGGACCGCCTTGCGCGATATGTATGTCAACCAGCTCGACGTACCCAACCTGATGAAATGGTCGCAAAGGATCGCCGACGTCGAGCAGGCTGCGGGCACCCCGCATCCGGAAATCGCGGCCGATGCGGCGGGATTGGTCGCAACCCTGCAATGCAGTGCCGGCTATTTCTCGATTTTCGTCAACCGCTGCGACCCGACCATCGAGCGTCTCTATCGCGATGCCTTGGCGCGCTTCGGTCCCGACAGTCTGGCCACCCTGCGCCTGCTGCTCTACCGGGGGATCATGCTGGGTCATGTCGAGCGGCACGCCGAATCACTGCCGGTGCTGCGCACGGCGAACGAAGGACTGCGCCGAATCTACGGCGAGGACAGCCTGTGGATGACGCAGAGTGATGGCGTACTCCTCACCGCAATGCTGGGAGTCGGTCTGGCGGAAGAAGCGCTGCCACAAATCGACAAATACCTCGTCCGAGACCTGCGGATTTACGGCCCCGAGCATCGGGTTTGCCTGATCGGCCGGCGACGCCGCAGCCGCGCCAACTTCCTGCTGGGTCATAAGGAGGCAGCGCTCGCTGAACAACGGGACGTGCAGGCACTGTGGCTTAAGAAGGGAGACGCCCTGCGCGCCCAGGATTACCGACCGGTCGTGACCGACCTTGCGGATACGCTGATTCAACTTGATCGCCTGCTCGAAGCGCAGACGGTTATCAGTGACGCGCTGGCTAGGATCGAGCCGCAGCAGAAGCCCACCGGCTACGAAACCCTGCGGCTGCGTGAACAACTGGCTCAGATCAGCCAATTGCTGAAGGACGACGCCACTGCCGAACGCCTGTTGCGGCAGAACCTCGACGAGGCCCGGGCCGCGATGACGCGAGGTGAGTGGCTGCTGGGCTGGGACGAGTTCCTGCTTGGCCAGTTTCTGCACGACCGGGGAAACCAGGACGAAGCCGGCCCGCTGCTGAAATCCGGCCATGCCGTCCTGCTCGCCGCCCTCGGGCCGGACGACCCACGAACTCGGCAGGCCGAAGCGCTGCTGAAGTAGGACGGCTCGGGCCTGCCTCCTTCTGCGGGCGGAGCCGACAAGCACGGTCCGATCAATCGCCGAAAGCGCGCTGTCGGTTCCACTTCGCTTGAACCGACCTGCACACACCGCAGGGAATTCCGTGTTCACGGGAACTTCAAACGGCGAAAACCTCGCCCGGAACCGGATCTGGCCGGCTCCCAGCAGTTGAAAAATGATGGCAACTCATTGATTCATATGAAATCAGAAACGGTGTATGAGATGTTTAAATGATGTTTAGCGGATGACAGGTTGTTGCGGCGGGTCGCGCTCAAAGTTCGTTTCGTCGCCGGGCAGCACCGGCACTGAACCTCTCTCGAAACACTCTCGCAACACCCTACCGGAGCCTCACCATGAAGACCTTCAAGACCCTCGCCGCCGCCCTCTGCCTCGCCGCCGCCGCCTTCACTTCCGTTTCCGCTGAGGCTGGCATGCAGCTCAATGGCTTGAAACAGAACGGCCTCGTGCTGAATGGCATTGTCCTGAATGGCTTGAAGCAGAACGGCATCGTCCTGAACGGCATTGTCCTGAATGGCATTGTCCTGAATGGCTTGGAGCAGAACGGCCTCGTCCTGAATGGCACCACCACCACCGGTATCGAAGCCGGCACCGTCGTCGCCGTGACGCTGCCGGAATAAATCCCGCGCGAGCTGCCCTCAAAAGCCCGTCGGCCTGCCGACGGGCTTTTTCTGTGGTGCGGCACCTGTCGATTCCGGTTCGCTTGAGCCTATCTGCAGGGACCCTCGACACCCAGCCCGGCCACCATTGACCGCAGCCGCAAGCGCGTTCGATGATCCCGCGCCCGTCCTTCACTGCAGCGAGCGCGTGGGCCAGAAAACCGAGTCAAGGCGGGCAGGGAAAGAAGACGCTCCACGCTGGCGTTTTGGCGAGGTCGTGCTCGACGAGCGGACGATGGAGGTCAGCGTCGGTGGCGTGTTGATCGAGTTGCCACGCAAACCGACCGAGATCCTGATGCATTTCGTCCGCAACCCGGGCGAAGTCATCACCAAGGAGGAATTGTTCGAGGCGGTCTGGCCCGGCCGTATCGTTTCCGACTCCAGCCTGACCAATGCCATGGGCAAGCTGCGCATGGCACTTGGCGACGAGCAGTCGCAGACGCTGATCAAGGCCGTCTACGGCTACGGCTACCGCTTCATGGCCGAAGTGCTGCGCGAGGACGCCCGTATCGCCAGCCTGCCGGCACCCGAGCCGGCGCTCGATTTCAAGGACGGTGATCCCCTGCCGTCACGCGTGGGCTGGGTTCTGCGAAAGCGGCTGGGCGCCGGCGGCGGCGGCGACGTCTGGCTGGGCATGGCCTCATCGACGCGCGAAAACCGCGTCTTCAAGTTCGCGCGGGATCGGCTGGCGCTCACGGCACTCA
>NZ_CAISIQ010000220.1 GCF_903885465.1 uncultured Nevskia sp. | reverse complement strand
TCATGGCGATGATCGAGGTGATGTTCGTCGACCTGTTCCAGTCGGTGATGAACGTCGTTCTGGGCAAGCTGCCGCACCTGAGCTACGCCGACGCGATGGGCCGTTTCGGCTCGGACAAGCCGGATCTGCGCAACCCGCTGGAACTGGTCGAGATCAAGGATCTCGTCGCCGATTCCGAGTTCAAGGTGTTCGCCGCACCGGCGTCCGATCCGAAGAGCCGCGTGGTGGTCATGCGGGTGCCGGGTGGCGGCAAGATTCCGCGTTCGCAGATCGACGATTACACCAAGATGGTCGGCCAGTACGGCGCCCGTGGCCTGGCCTGGATCAAGGTCAACGAGTGGACCGCGAAGGGCCGCGACGGCCTGCAGTCGCCGATCGTCAAGAATCTGTCCGACGCCGCACTCGCTGGCATCATCAGCCGCAGCGGCGCCGTCGACGGCGATCTGCTGTTTTTCGGTGCCGACAAGTACAAGATCGTCTGCGACGCCATGGGCGCGCTGCGCATCAAGGTCGGGCTCGATCACGGCTTCACCGCGCCGGGCTGGCGCGCGCTGTGGGTGGTCGACTGGCCGATGTTCGACGAGGACGACGGCCGCTGGGTGGCGCTGCATCACCCGTTCACGGCACCGAAGGTGTTCGACGTCGCCGACATCGAAGCCAACCCGGGCACCGTGTTGTCGCAGGGCTATGACCTGGTGCTCAATGGCGTGGAAGTGGGCGGCGGTTCGGTCCGTATCCATCGCGCCGATGTACAGAGCGCGGTGTTCCGCCTGCTCGGCATTTCCGACGAGGAAGCCCGCGAGAAGTTCGGCTTCCTGCTCGACGCGCTGAAGTTCGGCGCGCCGCCGCATGGCGGTATCGCGCTCGGTCTGGACCGTCTGGTGATGCTGATGACGGGCGCGAGCTCGATCCGCGAAGTGATTGCTTTCCCGAAGACCCAGACCGCCCATTGCCCGCTGACCAATGCCCCCGGCACGGTCGATGGCAAGCAGCTGCGCGAACTGTCGATCCGTTCCACTGTCTCTCCGGCAGCGGCTCCGCGTGCCGTTTCCGTTACCGAGGCCTGAGGTCCAATGATCAAGTTTCGCCTGTCGGGTGTCCGTGCCCTGTTGTCGCTGCTGTTCTGCGCAAGCCTTCTTGGCCTGTCGGGCTGTGATCCGATCGGCAGCGGTGCCGGTCCGGTCCGTCTGATCGTCAATTCGCCGGACGGCACGGTCGATGGCGCGTCCGGCCGGGTCTTCCAGTGCCTGCGCACTGGCGTTTCGGCCACCCTGGTCTTCGATGATGGCGGTCTCGCCGACTTCACTCAGCGGGTGCGCTGGACCAGTTCGAACCCGGATGTGGTACGAGTCAGCAATGGCGATGAGCCGCTGCCGTCGCCTGCGGTCGGTTTCTACCAGCCGGGTGTGCTGACGCCGATTACGCCGGGCACTTCGACGGTCACCGCGACGTTCAGCGGCTTCTCCGATTCGATCGTCATCACCGTCGGCACGCCGAGCGGTTTCTTCGTTCAGGCCAAGAATCCGCAGACCAATATCGCCACCGATATTCCCGGCGGTGCGATGCGTATCGGTCCGAATACGGCCATCGATCTCGATGTGCAGGCGATCCTCGACGGCGCAACCGTCAATGTCGATGCGGCTGCGGCCTGGGCGTTCGTCACGCCGAACACCGCGGTGGCAACGATCGATCCGGCCAGTGGCGTGATCGTCGGTGTCACCGCGGGCGATCCGCTGGTCGCCCGCGTCTCGTTCGCGTCCTGCTCGAGCACTGTGGACACCGCGATCACCGTGGCGCCGATCACGGCGATCACCATGGTGCCGCCGCCGGCGCTGGCTACCGATCCCCTGATCGTCGGCAATACTCAGCCGTTCACCGTGCTGGCCGACTTCGGCGACGGTGGACCGCAGCAAGACATCAGCCTCCAGGCGGTGTACACCTCGACGAACACGGCGGTCGCGGCCTTCAATCTGGTGCCCGGAATTACCAACCTGCTCAGCTCGCTGACGGCGGGATCAACCGATGTCAGTGCCGCGTTCACCGTCGGCAAGACGGACGCCGCCGACGGGACGGTGTTCCCGACGCAGGTGGTATCGGTCTCCACGGCGGTCGACGTGCTGAACGGTATCTCGATGGCGCCGGCCGAAGTGACGTTCCCGGCTGGCAGCAACCTGATCACGCCGCTGGTCGTCACCGGTACCTACGCCAGCGGCAAGACGCAGGACGTCACGCGCCGCACGCTGTTCACCTCGGAAAACACGGCCATCGTCAACGTCAGCAACAACACCCAGACCGCCGGTCAGGTGGTTTCTGGTGGCCCGACCGTTGGCACCGCGAAGATCACCGCCTCGGTGGCCAATCCGACCGATACCGCGGGCACGGCGCCGTTCACTGCCACGGCGTCGTTCACGACTACTGCCACGCCTACACCCGCGCCCTGAAGACGTAGCAGGGACGGCTCAGGCCGGATTGGCGCCATCGAAGATGGTGCCATTCGGTCGAGGCAGGGCCCGGGCGGGGTAGTTCGACTAAAATGACGCACTGCCGCACAGCGCCGCTGGCGGCGATCGAAGGAGGTCCGGCATGTCAGCCGCTTTGAAGATCGATCAGTTCAACCTGCTGGACGACGAGTCCTGCGATGCCCGCATCGAGGCCGCGAAAGCGATCCTCGGCGATCGTCTGGCCATTCTCGGCCATCACTACCAGCGCGACGAAGTGTTCAAGCACGCCCATTTCTCGGGCGATTCGCTGAAGCTGTCGCAGCTTGCCGCCAAGACCACGGCCGAATACATCGTGTTCTGTGGCGTGCACTTCATGGCCGAAGTCGCCGACATCGTCACCGATGGCCAGCGCAACGTGATCCTTCCCGATCTCGCCGCCGGCTGTTCGATGGCCGACATGGCGAATCTGGTCAAGGTCCGCAAGTGCTGGGAGGAGTTGTCATCGATCCTCGATCCGGACGAGATGGTCACGCCGGTCACCTACATCAATTCGGCGGCCGATCTCAAAGCCTTCTGCGGCAATCACGGCGGCATCGTCTGCACCTCGAGCAATGCCCGTGCGGTGCTCGAATGGTCGTTCGGCCGGCGCGAGAAAGTGCTGTTCTTTCCGGACCAGCATCTCGGCCGCAACACTGGCCTGACCATGGGCATCCCGCTCGAACAGATGGTCACCTGGGACTTCATGAAGCCCCGCGGCGGCCTGACCGACGACGAGATCCGCAACGCTCGGATCATCCTCTGGAAGGGCTTCTGCTCCGTACACCAGATGTTCCATCCGGCGCAGATCGAGAAGTTCCGCCGCGAAGTGCCGAACGGCCACGTCATCAGCCATCCGGAGAATTCCTACGAGGTCTGTCAGGCCTCGGATTTCGTCGGCTCCACCGAATACATCCTGCGCATCGTCCGCGCTGCCGAGCCGGGCTCGCACTGGCTGGTCGGCACCGAACTGAACCTGGTCAACCGTCTCCGCGACGAGATGAAGCCGAAGGGCGTGACCGTGCAGTTCATGTCGCCGATGGTCTGCATGTGCTCGACGATGTTCCGCACCGATCCGCAGCATCTCGCCTGGGTGCTCGACAACCTGGTTGCCGGAA
Source organism: uncultured Nevskia sp. (assembly GCF_903885465.1). Lineage (GTDB taxonomy): Bacteria > Pseudomonadota > Gammaproteobacteria > Nevskiales > Nevskiaceae > Nevskia. The sequence continues at coordinate 1,022 of NZ_CAISIQ010000220.1, read as the reverse complement.
CCGTCGTCAACCGCATCCGGGTCCCGCAGGAGATCGCCGTGCCGGCGCGCCGCGCGCTCGATCTGATGATGGAAGTCGTCGATTAAAAAGCATTCCTCACGCCAAGACGCCAAGAAAAGCCTTGAAACGTTCTTGTGTCTTTCTTCGCGTCTTTGCGCCTTTGCGTGAACCCGTTTCCTTTCATCTTTGATCTGCAATCGCCATGTACACCAACGCCCCTGCACTCGCCCAGTCCGATCCCGAACTCAACGCCGCCCTGGTCGCCGAAGCCGGCCGTCAGGAGGCGCATATCGAGTTGATCGCGTCCGAGAACTACGCCAGCCCGGCGGTGATGGAAGCGCAGGGCGGCCAGCTGACCAACAAGTACGCCGAGGGTTATCCGGGCAAGCGTTATTACGGCGGCTGCGAGTTCGCCGACATTGCCGAGCAGCTGGCGATCGACCGCGTCAAGCAGCTGTTCAACTGCGATTACGCCAACGTGCAGCCGCATTCCGGCGCCCAGGCGAACGCGGCGATCTTCCTGTCGCTGGTCAATCCGGGCGACGTGGTGATGGGCATGAACCTGGCGCAGGGCGGTCACCTGACCCACGGCCATCCGGCGAATTTCTCCGGCAAGCAGTACAAGATCGTGCCCTACGGTCTGGACCCGGAAACCGGCCTGATCAACTACGACGAGATGGAGCGCCTGGCGCTGGAGCACAAGCCGAAGCTGCTGATCGGCGGCTTCTCGGCTTATTCGCGCGTCAAGGACTGGAAGCGGATGCGCGAGATCGCCGACAAGGTCGGCGCCTATTTCTGGGTCGACATGGCGCACGTCGCCGGTCTGGTTGCTGCCGGTGAGTACCCAAGCCCGCTGCCGTACGCCCACGTCGTCACCAGCACAACGCACAAGACGCTGCGCGGCCCGCGCGGCGGCATCATCCTCGCGGAGACGGTTGACCAGGTTCAGTTCGGTGCCGACCAGCCAGTGCGAGCCCGGCTCGGCAGCGCGGACGATGCGCAGGATGTATTCGGTGGAGCCG
>NZ_CAISIQ010000219.1 GCF_903885465.1 uncultured Nevskia sp. | reverse complement strand
GATGATTCCGATCTTTTTGCTCATCCCGATCAAGCTCCTCAGCTTTTATTGGACAGTCTTACTTTGTGTATCGGATTCTGCGTCCGCGAATCCCGCTTGAAAACCTCGAAATCTGATAAAGACTTATTCCGGTTCGGACTGAATCCTTGAGCTTGAACCCGACGCCTGCCAGAGTTTGCGCCGATCCGCGCAAGCCGATTCGAAGCCGCGAACCGCCGTAAACCTCACAGGAGCCAAGCCCGCCGGTGGATATCACCAAAGCCTATTCGACCTTCGTCAGGGCCTTCGAAGCCGGGAGTTTCTCGGCCGTTGCCCGCGAAACCGGCATGACCCAATCGGCGGTCAGCAAGGTCATCGCCGCGCTCGAGGCCAACCTGGGCGTGCAATTGTTTACGCGGACCACGCGCAAGCTGCATCCAACCAGCGAGGCCACCCAGCTTTATGAAGCCGCCCGTCAGATGCTCGACACGCTGGATTCTCTGAGCGCGGTTGGGCGCAAGACGCCGGTCACCGAGCCCTCGGGCGTGCTGCGCCTGACCATCCCCAGTTCCTTCGGGCGCCGGCGCGTGCTACCGGTGCTGACCCGGTTCATCGAGCGTTATCCGAAGATCAAACTCGACGTGGTGATGACCGACAACGTGCTCGATCTGATCGAGGACGGCCTGGAACTCGGCATCCGCATCGGCACCCTGCCGTCGAACACGCTGATCGCCCGGTCGCTGGGCATCGTCGAGCACACGCTGCTGGCTTCGCCGGAATATCTGGCCCGGCACGGCCGGCCGGACTCGCCGCTGGAACTCGGCGATCACCAGTGCATCGTCTACGGCAACACCTCGCGCTGGGATTTCGAATCCGAACACGGCCGGCAAAGTGTGGAAATCAGCGGCCCGCTGCGGATCAACGATGCCGATTCGATCTGCGATGCGGTGCGCGCCAACCTCGGCATCGCCCAGGTGCCGGACTGGATCATCAAGGATGATTTCGAGGCGCAGGGCCTGGTGCCGCTGCTGGAGGACTACTACCCGATTCCGAAGCCGGTCAGCATCATCTACCCGCAGACCCGTTTCCTGAGTCCGCGGGCACGCTGCTTCATCGATCTGGTGGTCGCCGAGCTGCGGCGCATCTGAAGCATCACCGGCAGGCAGCCTCGCTGCCGGTGATGTCGTCCGGCTAGCCCGCGAGCAGCACCGTGATCGCCTTTTCCTCGGTGTAGGCCAGCACGCCGGACAAGCCGCACTCGCGGCCGATGCCGCTGGAGCCCACGCCGCCCCAGGGCAGACGGGCATCGATCGGCGCCCAGCAGTTGATGCCCACCGCGCCCGCACGGACCGCCTGCGCCACGCGATGCGCGCGGGCGACGTTGCCGGTCCAGACCGTGGCGCCGAGGCCGTAGCGCGAGTCGTTGGCGATGCGGATCGCGTCTTCCTCGGTATCGAACGGGATGATCGTCGCCACCGGTCCGAAGATCTCGTCCTGGGCGATGCTCATGCTGTTGCTGGCGTCGGCAAAGATCGTCGGCTGCACGAACCAGCCCTTGGTGTGCGTGGTCTCGCCGCCGGCAAGCAGGGTCGCGCCTTCGGCAATGCCCTGGCGGATGTAGCGGTTGACCCGCTCGAACTGGCCCTTCTTCGACACCGGCCCCATCTGCACGCCTTCATCGAGCGGATTGCCCACCTTCACGCTCTTGGCCGCACCGGCGAGCATCGCCGCGAAGCGCTCGGCGATGCCGCGCTGAACCAGCACGCGGGTGCCGGCGGCGCAGATCTGGCCCTGGTTGAAGAACACGCCCATCGCGCAGCCCTGGGCAGCGGCATCGAGCGACGCGTCATCGAACACGATCTGCGGACTCTTGCCGCCGAGTTCCAGCGACACCCGCTTGAACAAGGGGCCAGCGATGCGCTGGATTTCGGCGCCGACTTCCGGGCTGCCGGTGAAGGTGATCTTGTCGACGCCCGGGTGCTCGCACAGCGCCTTGCCGACCACGCGGCCGTAGCCGGTGACGACGTTGACCACGCCATCGGGAATGCCCGCTTCCTGGCACAGCTTGGCCAGATGCAGCGCCGATAGCGGGGTCTCCTCGGACGGCTTCAGGACCACCGTGCAGCCAGCGGCGAGCAGCGGGCCGAGCTTCCAGGCGGTGATCATGAACGGCGTGTTCCAGGGCACGATGGCACCGACCACGCCGACCGGCTCGCGCAGCGTGTACGACATCGTCGGCATGCCCATGTAGCCCGGCGTCGGAATGGTCCGGCCTTCGATCTTGTCGGCCCAGCCGGCTGAATGGCGCAGGGTTTCGATCGCATTCGGCAGATCGAGCAGGCGCGGCTCGATCGGCGAGCGGCCGATGCAACTGGCGTCCATGTCGGCGATCAGTTCGGCATCGCGAGCCACCAGATCGGCAAGGCGGTGGATCAGCAGG
>NZ_CAISIQ010000218.1 GCF_903885465.1 uncultured Nevskia sp. | reverse complement strand
TGCCGAGATCGGCGCCAGCCTGCGATTGATGGGTGGCGGCGCCGGGCTCTGGCGACGGCTGCTCGGCCGTGAAGATGAGCTGCCCTATGCGCGCCAATACGGCGTGGCCCCGACCCAGGCCGCCGGCTTGATTCTCGCCAAGGCCTCGGCAGGCTTTCGAGGAGCGATCGTCCGTCAGCCGGAGATCGGTCCACGCCTGGCCAAGATGCCGCTGACCGTCCTGCCCCTCAACGATCGGGAGCGCAACGTTCTGCTCGGCTCCGGGTTCAGGACCGTGGGTGAGGTTCTGGCGGTGCCGGCTGCGGCACTGGGAAGACGCTTCGGTCCTGATATCGCCACGATGCTGCATCGCCTGGTCGGCCGTCTGCCTGAACGCTTCACAAGTTTCGAGCCGCCGACGACCTATCGTCGCCGGGTCGAATTTGCCGGCGGGATCGAAACGACTGAGGCGCTCCTGTTTCCGCTGCGGCCGATGCTCGCGGAGTTCTGCAGCTACTTGCGCGCTCGCGATGTCACCGCACAGCGCTTCGTTTTGACCTTCGTCGACATCGGCCGCCGGCGAACCGAGTTGCCGGTGGCGCTCATGGCGCCCACGCGCGATTCAGCGCGCTTGATGCTCGTGCTCATGGAAAAGCTGGCGAAGATCGAACTCGCCGAGCCAGTCCTTGAACTCATCCTCGCGGCTGATCGGTTTGAGGCCGCTGCTGCTATCTCCGACGATCTCTTCGACCGAACGGCCGGTGATGGCGAACGGCTCGCGGCGCTGCAGGAACGACTCGTTGCCCGGCTTGGCGAAGATGCGGTGCGTAGAGTCTGGGTGCTGCCGGACCACCGACCGCAACGGTCCTGGGGACAGATGCCCAGCGAAGTGCCAGCCGACCATCCGAGCCGACCGCTCTGGCTACTCCCGATGCCGGAGAGGATTGCACCGCCGACACTGCTCGGTCCTCCCGAGCGCATCGAGTCGGGGTGGTGGGAAGCCGGCATGCAGCGGGACTATTTCGTCGCTGAGGATCCACGAGGCCGAAAGCTCTGGGTCTACCGTGATGCTGCGGACGAGCAATGGTGGCTGCACGGACTCTGGCAGTGAGCTACGCCGAGCTTCACTGCCTCTCGAATTTCAGCTTTCAGCGAGGCGCCAGCCATCCCCGTGAGCTGGTCGAGGAAGCCCAGCAACTGGGCTACTCCGCGTTGGCGCTGACCGACGAATGCTCGGTTGCGGGTGTCGTGCGCGCATACGAAGCGGCCCGAGAGAAAGACTTCCGCCTCATCGTCGGGTCCGAGATCCAACTGCATGATGGTCCCAAGATCGTGCTGCTGGCCGCGACCCAAATCGGCTACACCAACCTCTGCCAGCTGATCACGGTCGGGCGGCGCTCATCCGAGAAGGGGACTTACCGGCTCGGCTGCGACGATTGCAGCGGTCTCGCAGAAACCGTCCCGATCTGGATCCCGCGCTGGCCAGCCAAAGGGATTCCCGACGAAACTTTTGAGGCGGAGATCGGCTGGGCGCGAGATGCGCTGGGTCCCGATCTGCGCCTGGCCTGGGAGCGCCATCTGCATCCCGAAGATCGGCAGCGCGGCGAGGCCATTCGGAAGCTCGGCCGCCGTTTCGGACTGCGCTGCGTGGCGGCCGGTGACGTGCACTTTCATGCGCGCGCCCGGCAGCCACTGCAGGATGTGATGGCCTGTGTGAAAGCCGGCTGCAGCGTCCGGGATTCAGGCGCGCCGCTGTTCCCGAACGGCGAGCGGCATCTGCGCCGGCTCGCAACACTCGAGCGTCTGTATCCACCGCTGATGCGGGCGGAGACCCTGGCGATCATGGAGCAATGCACCTTCAGCCTTGGTCAGCTCAAGTACGAGTACCCCCATGAACTGGTACCTGCCGGGCGGAGCGCGATCGAACATCTGACGATCCTCACGGAAGAGGGTGCAAAGCGGCGCTGGCCCACCGGCACGCCGCCATCGGTGCAGACCACCATTCAGCGTGAGCTGACGTTGATCGCCGAACTCCGATACGAGCACTTCTTCCTGACCGTCGCCGACGTGGTGAGCTGGTCGCGATCCCAGAACATCCTCTGCCAGGGCCGCGGATCCGCCGCAAACTCGGCCGTCTGTTTCTGCTTGGGGGTAACCGAAGTCGATCCCGCCCGCATGAACTTGTTGTTCGAGAGATTCATCTCGAAAGAACGCGGCGAGCCGCCGGACATCGATGTTGACTTCGAGCACCAGCGACGCGAAGAAGCCATCCAGTACATCTTCAACAAATACGGTCGCAACCGCGCCGCGCTCACGGCCGTGGTGACGTCGTACCGGACCAAGAGCGCGATCCGGGATGTCGGCAAGGCACTGGGCCTCGGCATCGAACGGATCGAGACGTTGACCAAGGGGATGTCGCATTGGGACGGGACCGGCACGCTGGCAGAGCGGCTGGGCGAGGGTGTGCTACCGATTGACGCGGTGGTGCTCGTCCAGTTTCTTCACCTCGTGAAAGAACTCGTCGGGATGCCGCGGCACCTGTCCCAGCACCCGGGTGGCTTCGTCATCTCGCATCACCCGTTGCATACCCTGGTTCCGGTCGAGAACGCCGCAATGCCGGACCGGACGATCATCCAGTGGGATAAGGACGACCTCGACGTGCTGGGCTTGCTGAAGGTCGACGTTCTGGCGCTCGGCATGCTGTCGGCGATTCATCGGGCGCTGGATCTGGTTGCGAATTTTCGTGGGGTGCCGTTCGAGATGTCGGACGTGCCGGCGGAAGATTCGATGACCTACGACATGATCGGTCGCGCTGAAACCATCGGCGTCTTTCAGATCGAGTCGCGTGCGCAGATGACTGTGCTGCCGCGCTCGAAGCCAAGGAACTACTTCGACTTGGTGGTGCAGGTCGCACTGATTCGGCCAGGCCCGATCCAGGGCGATATGGTCCATCCGTATCTGCGTCGGCGGCAGGGACTGGAAGCGGTCAGCTATCCGAGCCCGGAGATCGAGCAGGTCTTGGGTCCAACGCTCGGTGTGCCCCTTTTTCAGGAACAAGTGATGTCCCTCGCGATCGTCGCCGCCGGATTTTCACCCGGTGAAGCCGATCAACTCAGGCGGGCGATGGCGGCGTGGAAGCGCAACGGCAACCTCGAGAAATTTCGGACCCGACTACTCGATGGCATGCGCGAGCGTAGCTACACCGACGCGTACGCCGAGCAGGTTTACACCCAGATCCTGGGATTTTCCGGCTATGGGTTTCCGCAAAGCCACGCCGCCTCGTTCGCGCTGCTTACCTACGTTTCCTGCTGGCTGAAATGCCGTGAGCCGGCTGCCTTCTGCGCGGCACTTCTCAACTCGCAGCCGATGGGCTTCTACCAGCCGGCACAACTGGTCCAGGAGGCGAAGCGCAACGGCAACGTGCGCTTCCTGGCGGTCGACGCCAATCTGAGCGACTACGACTGCACGCTCGAGCGCGGTATCGACGGTCGACCGGATGTCCGGCTCGGCCTTCGACTCATCGCCGGCCTGCCGCGCGACGAAGGCGAGCAGCTGGTCAAGCGACGGTATGAGCCCTACGCGACGGTCGACGAGCTGGCCAACCGGACGGGGCTTTCGAAGCGGGCGATCGACGCACTGGCGGAAGCCGGGGCGCTCGATGCCATCACCGGTCATCGTCATGGCGCTCGATGGAGTGCTGCGGGCGTGCAGCATTTGTCGAACGTACTCCGCGAAACCACGGTCACGGACCTTCACGTCGCGGTTCCGGCGCCGACGGAAGCGCAGACCGTCGTGGCGGATTATCAGGGTCTGGGGCTCACGCTAGGACGACATCCGCTGTCGTTTCGCCGAGCCAATCTTGCCCAGAAGCGATTTCGCACTGCGGTGTCCCTGGCGGAGCTGCGCGATGGCAGCGGCGTACGCGTGGCCGGCATCGTGACGCACCGTCAGCGGCCGGATACGGCCTCAGGAGTCGTTTTCGTGACCTTGGAGGACGAGACCGGGTGGATGAACCTGATCATCTGGCCGAAGGTTCTCGATGCTTGCAGGCACGCTGTGATGACCGCGAAGCTGATGTCGGTGGTCGGGAGGCTGCAAGCGACTCCTGAGGGGGTTCGGCACGTCATTGCGAGCCGTGTAGAAGATGCTGGCGAAATGCTAGGCACCCTTCAGCTTAGTAGCCGCGACTTTCGATAGCGTTCAGACTTCCTGCGTCGAGACCCGTGCGTTTGTTGTGGCCCCAATGAATGACGACCCGCGTATTGCCGATGTCCACGCGCTCATGCGGAACGCGCTTGTTTGGTTTCGTGGAGAACTTCAGCGGCTGGGTCCCTCGAAGGCGCCTGCTCCCGCCCTCTTCGTCACCATGGCGCCCGGGTTGGTCGTCGGCATGCCGCTGGCGCCGCTCGAATCAGCGATGAGTTTCACGGTGCTCACCTGTCATCACGTGCTGCGCCGGCTGAACGCCGTCAGCTATGTCTACGTGTGCGACGTGAGGACTGAGGGAAGCCGTCCGCAGTACGGCGCGCACTGCTGCGGGGGATATGCAGGCTGGGATGCTGCGATGGGCGAAAAGTATCGTTTCGACGGCGACGAGGTCACCGTAATTGTTCAATCAGAAATAAAGTCGAGTACCGAAGTCAGGAAGCACCACTTCACGATCATTCCCAATTTGATTGACGGCATCGGGTTGCCCGAGGTGTCGTCCGTGAACAAGAAGCGCCTCGAGTTCGTCGTTGAAGGACTTGTCGCCGAAATTCTGGCAACAGCCAACCGCGCCAAACATTGAACTGATGGGCCAAAAAGTGGTTGAAGAAGGCGCCTCGTCAACTATTATTTGCACAGAACGGACTACGCAACTCGTGCCGACTCGCCCCCGGCTTGCAGAAGTTTGATGGCCTGCGGCTCGAACAAGAAAGGTCAGACCGCCTAGCCGGCCTCGCTCGTGAGCAATCACACCATCAGCAAAATTACCACCTGCTTCGAGCATGGCAAGGCCGATTCTGCGGCTGTCCGATCCGCTCCGACATTCCCGACGGCGAGGGGGATCGCATCACCCGCGCCAGATCATTGCGTGATAAGTCGTAGAGCTTGAGCAACACTCATGCAAACTCGCAAAGGCACGGCAGTGTGACCGCAATGACGCCAGCCGACTTCAAACGGCGATCAGCCGCAGCGGCCTGCTTCTGGTCGTCGCGGACGATGCTGCGGACCAGGATGTTGGTGTCGACCGTGATCTTCACCGCTTGCCTGCCAAGCCTTCAGCTGCGGAAGCGCCAATCTCCCTGATAGAAGTAACTTTGCGTGTTTTCCCGACGAGCAAGCCAAAGATCTCCTTGATCCTGCCAGACGGCGCAGCTTTCACTTCCAACCACCCCCTGGGCAACAAGCTGCCTTCGAGGCGATCCCCGGCTTAGAACCAAGGTGCTTGAGAAGGTCTTTCTTGAACGTGACCTGTCCTTTGCTGGTGATGGCGAGCGTCGTCATGCGTCGGGGCTCTCAATGGAAAAACTGAGTAAAGCATAATCTCCTTACAGTCCTTCAGCTCAATTTCAACTGTAGTCGACGCCTCAGATTCATCAACCACTTCTTACGCACAACCGGAAGACTTTGAAGACGAGGACAGAAGCGCTAAATCAAAAACTGGGATGGCGGCACCGAGACAAAAGCTGGAGCCGCTCGAAGTTGCTCGGCCTTAGTCGGTCTTGGAGTCCCCGTCCGGAACGTAGCGCCATGCCGATAAACACGAACAAGCGTGGCGGGCACATGTATTGCTGCTGAAGCTTGACACGCAGACTCATGAGGGCCATCGAATGCTTCCCGTCCGTCGCAATCTGCACTTCAACCTCAATAGCTCAAGTGTTTCGGACTGGCATGAGCAAGGGCCATACTTGACCCAGTTCATCAATGCCATGTCCATCTTTTTTCCTGAGGGTGAGCGCTACTTCATCCACACCGTGCGTCAGTATGCTGACCGGGTCACCGATCCTGATTTGCGCAAGGCGGTGACCGCATTTATTGGCCAGGAAGCGATGCATGGCCGTGAGCACGACGAATACAACCGCCTGCTTACAGAGGCCGGGTTGCCTGCCGAGCAGGTGGAAGCTCATGTCGCCGCATTCCTCAATCTGTTGAAGGAGAAGCTGCCGCCAGCCGCGCAGCTATCCGTGACCATCGCCCAAGAACACTTCACGGCGATTCTTTCCGAACTTGTGTTGACCGATCCGAGGCTGATTGCGGGCGCCGATCGCCGACTTTCATCGCTGTGGCGCTGGCATGCGCTCGAAGAAACCGAGCACAAGGCGGTGGCTTTCGATGTCTACGAGTCCGTAGTCGGGCGCGGCGTCAGGGCTTACATGCTGCGTACCACCAGCATGGTGCTAACTACTGCGGGATTTCTCGGACTGGTACTGTTCTATCAACAACGTTTGTTGAAGGCAGATGACCAACGCCGCAGGACGGACAGGCAAAGTCGGGGGTTGGGACGCTTCGTTAATTTCATGTTCCGCTCGCCCGCCTTGCTACCGCGGCTTGCCATGCCTTGGCTGAGCTATTTCAGGCCAGGCTTCCACCCGTGGGATCATGACAACCGATATTTGCTTGAACAAATGTCCGACCTCGTTGCCGAGGCCGAGGGCTATCGGCGTGAGGCTGCGTGATCAGACGAGTCTCCCGGTCCCTTTCCGGTAGAACGTCCCCCGCTGCAGGGATGAAGCTGTCAGGTACGCCGACAGTGTTTAGCCAAAGCGATGCTGAATTCTGGCTCACCGCTCTCAGCGGATTCAACCTGCAGGCTGTAACTGCTGGGGCAGCGTCCGGCTCAGCGGCGCTTTACTAGCGTGCCGGTTCTTAGGTTCTTCGGACCTGCACGCTCGGCCTAACCGGATTCTGCCATCGGGCCAGAGCTGCCTGCGCCGCCGCCATCCTCTGCGCCTTCGGTGGCATTGGCACGAGCAAGGGCTTCACCTTGGTCGCGAACCTTCCTCTTGGTGTCGGTAGGATTTTCTCGTCTGCCGTGCCAACGAATTCTGAGCCAATCGATGACATCAGTGACGCCATGAATCTCGTCAATGATGTTCTCGATCCGATTTCTCATATAGAGCGCAGGCACGGAGCCCTCAAGGCAGACTTGCCCGGCCGTGACTTCGACGCTGACGTCATGAATGTCGAGTTCGCTGCTATTGCAGAGCCGCTTGCAGACCTCGTCCTTAATCTGGGCATCGCAGCGTTCGCCGCTTGTCAGGGGCGCGGCGCCGCCTTTGCTACCGTTAGCCGGCGCATCGGCGCCGGCATCACAATTGCTGCCTTTGCTTTGGCAGTGATCAAAGTTGCCAAGATGGTTCTCGCGACAGTCCGAGCTTTCGTTTTTTCTATGCACGCCGTCGGAAACGCTCGAACTTATGCCGCACCCTTTATCGCCGTTTGGGGGGAGGGTTAGCGCGTGCGCACCGGCCAGATCAATTGAACTGCCGTCAGGTTCATGGGGGCGCTTCAAGTATTCGCTACGTTGAGGGCCGCCATATTTTTTGAACGGATCAAAGGAGTTACGAGGCTCCGCTGGACCCTGCTGCGCGCGAATACGCTCATCTTTGTCGCTGTGGCCCTGCGTGCTTTCACTGCCGATGGAACTCGTCATGTATCGGTTCATGTTGTCTGTGCTCCGTACTGGTGAATGGCTCCGCCATCGTTACCAATCAGCGAACCCTCCGCGGAGTTACCGCATTTGGTGGCGTGATACAGGCTGATGTCGCGTCGTTCGGGAAGTAGACGTGATTTATCTTCTTGGCCGGCTCAAGTAGGACGGTACCCGACGGCAGCGAAATGAGCTTGAGAGCGGGAATCAAGCGGTTCTGAACCTTAGCCGACTGGGCGCTCAAGAGCCGGTTAATCGACGTTCTCGAAAGCGTCTGCGTAACCGCCGGAATCAAGGCAGCTGGACTCACCGAAATCGTGGATACCGCGTTCCCAAAAGTCGGTTCTTCGAGAAATGCTTTCATATGTTTCCACCGGCCGATCCATCACCAGCCATGGGCACCCATCGTGCCTAAGACGATGGCGATGCACCGTTTCCGAAGGTCCCTGAGAGATCGCGTGGTACTCCGTGGTTGGCTTAACTTCCTCTCGACGACCACTACTGAAAAAGCGCGCGAACTTGGTCAACGTACCGTCGGCGTTACTGTGCTTAAATTCGAGCTCAGGAAGGGAACCGGCGTCGCCATTTTCAAACAGACATGGCGGGACACAGATTTTCCTACGCGTAAAGGCGTGTCGCTACATCAACCTTCTCGCATGACCGCTTGGGTCCGCCCGCAAATCGGCCCTTAGCCCGCCGACATCCCGCACTGATTCGATGTATGCGCGTGTCCTTTTCACAGCAACAAGGTCACCGCTTCAACCAAGGCATCCAAGCCGCCCCGTCTCCGCCATACAGCCGCATCAACGGCGTGCTGCTCATTCCGTGTACAAAGGTCGAAATGCCAATGGTGGTCAACACGATCGCCGCGATTGGACCTACTAGGTGCTCGGGCAGCCCATGCGTCACGGCATAGGCGAGGTAATACACCGATCCGATACCACGGATCCCGAACCATGACACCAGCACCGCTCGGCCGGGCCGCATGCCCGACAGCGCACACAATGGCAGCACGCATAGCGGCCGGATCACGACAATCAGCAGCAACGCGAATCCCACAGCCTGCCAATCGAATGCCATCGTTGCCAGCAGCGCGCCGACAAAAAGGACCAGGGTCAGCTCGCCGATCCGGTCCATGTGTTCGTTGAACCGCAGCACCGCCTCGGCAAGATAGGCCGGCGCCTCGGTGAGATTGGCGGCCATCTCCTTGTCGCCGATCTGATGCGATGCCAGCGGCTCGGCCGTCGCTCCTCGCTCTCGCCGCTCGACCGCCCGCATCGCCCAGCCGGCCGCGAACACCGCGAGGAACCCGTAGGCATGTGTCGCATGCGCCAAGCCGTACGCCGTGGCAATCACACCGAGCGAGAGGAAGTCGTCGAAGCCCAGCGCCTCGTGAAAACGGCGGCGCATCATCAGTACCAAGTGCGCAGTGACGGCACCCACCGTGCCACCGACCAAGAGGCCGGCGAACACCATCCACAGCACGTCCAGGGTGAGCCAGCGCATCGCACCGTCGCCAAGGGTATGCAGGCCGAGCAGCCCCAGCCCGAGCATCAGCACCGGGAACGCAGTGCCGTCGTTCATGCCCGCCTCGCCGGTAAGTGTGAGCCGCACCGGATCGGTGTCGCCCGTATGCCCAACCTTCACGTCGGCTGCGAGCACCGGATCGGTCGGGGCCAGGATCGCGCCAAGCAACACGGCGGCGCCGAGCGGCAGACCCAGCCACAGGACGCCTGCGCTCGCCACGAGCGCAGCGGTTGCTGCCATGCCGGTCGTTGCGAGCGCCACCGGCAAGAGCCATGACCTTGAGGTCAGTGGCAGCCGCAGCTTCAACCCGGCGCTGAAAAGCGAGACGATGACTGCGATTTCGCTCGCCAGCGCGAGCCAATGGGCGTCACGGGCAAGGTCGAGCGCGATCCAGCCCAAGTGCCCGAACAATGCGCCCAGGCCCAGATAGATCATCGCGGTGGTGAGCGGCCAGCGCGCGACAAGCCCGCCAACGACGGCGATCAGCAGCAACAGAAGCCCGATGACGAGATACCAACCCTCGATAGTCATCGGGGCGCGGCGTTCCGGACAGGCGTGCTTCGTTGGCTGCAGTTCATGGGCGTACGACCACTCACAGCGGTCGTGGATCGAATACCGGCTGCACAGTCGCCAAGGTTGGAACTAGTCGGCCGAGGGAAGCGCCCAAGATTAGGAACTTGAACTACGCCGTTTGTTAATGGCATGACCGTCTTTTGGCTCTGCTGCATGCCGGGCGGAATTTCGACGCGCCGCTCTTTTCTCCCGCGGAGCCTTAGTAAGGCCGCCACCGGACTTGTCGCCACCACCGTCTTGCTTATTCACAGTGGCCCAAGCTAGTGACTCGGCTTCGCCGTGAGCAACGCCTTTTGTCTCATAGCTCTCGACAATATTTTCCGCTTTGCGTATCTGTTTCGGTGTGTATTTCGACTTATCACCCCGTGGCATTTGATCACCTCCGCGTTGGCAACGCTCAGACAGCCTGCAGGCGTTAGGTCGACTAGTGGTGTTCGACGGTTTCTTGAAAAGATGTAAGGAATGCAAGTCAAAAACGATTTCCCTACAGGAAACAACATTTCTTAGCTTTTCAGACTTTGTTAGTGCGACGAAACACAATTAGCAAGGATTGATCCCGAAACGTTTCGAGGTTGCGACTTGATACGGACCCGTAGACATGCGTGCATTCACCGACAATCTCTCCTTCCGCAAGACGGCGGAATGGTGATGGAGCTGAACTTGATCCACCCTCAATAAATGTGCAGGCACGTGGAATGCAACATCTTGGCTTCGATGTTCATCAGGAGCAAGTTATGAAATCTCGCAATTTGACCTTCGCAATGTCCCTGCTGATATCCCTTGCTGCGCTGGCCTGCCCGCAAACACAGGCCGCGGTGGCGGGTGATATGAGCACTGCTGCAACAACCAAACTCAGCGCTGCCGACCAGCAGTTCTTCAAGAAAGCGGCCATCGGTGGAATGACGGAGGTATATGCCGGCAAGTTGGCAGCGGAGAACGGCAGCACCGATTCCGTCAAGAAATTTGGTCAGCGCATGGTCGACGATCACACCAAGGCTGGCGAGCAACTGAAAGCACTCGCTGCGCAAAAGAGCATCGAGCTGCCGAGTGCCCCTGACGACAAGCATCAGGCGATGCTCGACAAACTGAAAACAATGAGCGGTGCCGACTTTGACAAAGCTTTCATTGCAGACATGAAGGCCGGGCATGCCGACGCGATCGCCACATTCAAGGCCGGCAGTCATTCAAAAGACGCGGACATCGCAAAGTTCGCGACGGCGACGCTGCCGACATTGCACGATCACGCCGAACATATTCCGGCTCTGAGCGCCAAGACCGGGATGTAGATCGTCCATGTGGCCTCTAAGCCCCGGCTCTGCGAATGCGGCGACGGGGCTTCATCATCTGACCGAGCCGCTCGGTTCGGTTTCGGGATGCTTCGTCCCCGACTCCAGCAGTCTCGCTAGTCGGTCATCAACAATGAAATTTGGCCGATCGGGGATTTCACCGGGATCGACAAATTCTTCCCAATCCGGATTATCACCACCTGGAATGTGCTCATGGACTTGTACCGAGCCCCATCTTCGTCCGCCGGGAGCGCTGATCCGCTCCTCTTGAAGTTAGAGCACTGCCTCAGGACGCTTCGAGGCGAAAATCCCAGTAACGCAATGGTGGCGGTAGTAGCAGAGGGTGCCGCGTGCTTGCCTCTTCCTGGAGACGGGAAAACGCTGGCTCGGTGGCAAAGCTTGGCGCGAGTTGCCGAACAGGATCTCGCGCTTGCGAAACTCTATGAAGGTCATACCGACGCGCTGGCCATTCTTGCCGAAATTGAAAATTCTGCCGTTTTCCCAGCGAACGCCTTATGGAGTGTTTGGGCGGCGGATTCGCCGGCTGAGCGACTGCAAATTTCCTCCTCGCCCGGCGAAATGGCGGTTATCAATGGCAGCAAACCTTGGTGCTCCGGTGCCGAATACGTTGAATACGCGTTATGCACCGCCTGGCGTGACGCCGAAGGCCCATATTTGGTCGCTGTAGCATTGGACCAATCGGGGGTCAGTATCGATAGTCGCCGATGGAACGCCGTTGGTATGGCCCTTAGCGGTACTTGCGATGTCCGATTCGAACAAGCAACGGCCTTTGTTGTTGGCTCGCCGGGGGCCTACCTCGACCGCCCTGGCTTTTGGCATGGTGCTGCAGGTATTGCTGCGTGTTGGTATGGGGGCGCAATTGGACTGGCGAAGTCGTTGTGGCAGCAGGCTTTAACGCGAGCTTCGCCGTTTGTCGATGCTCATTTGGGCGCTATAGACGTAGCTTTGGCGCACACAGGTGCGCTGCTGCGCGAGACGGCGGTGGCAATCGACCTTTCACCGTCGAACGATAGTCGTGCTCTTGCGCTGCGTTGCCGCGCATCGGCGGAGGCGACAGCGCTCACCGTGCTCAACCATGTGGGTCAAGCGCTCGGTGCCACACCTTTCTGCCGCGATCGACAGTTTGCAAGGCTCGCTGCGGATCTGCCTGTGTTCATCCGTCAATCTCACGCTGACCGCGACCTCGCGGCGCTGGCGACGACGCTTAAAGAGCAGAATCGCGTGCCCTGGCGGTTATGAATGCCCAGGAACATGGGTTGCTGTAGCTCCGGCATGCAATCATTTAATGCCACCTACTTCGATGCCCTTTACGAATGCTCCAATGATCCATGGGGCTTCCGCTCGCGTTGGTACGAGCAGCGCAAAAGGTCAATCGTTCTGGCCTGTCTCGATCAGCCGCTTTATAGCCGCGTCTTCGAGCCGGCTTGCGCCAACGGCGAGTTGGCGGCGGCACTTGCGCCGCGTTGCCAACACCTGTTGGCCAGTGACTTCCATACGCTTGCAGTTGGACAAGCCAAGTCTCGACTCTCGGTCTTTCCACACGTCAAGGTCGAGCAACGCCGACTGCCTCGCGATTGGCCGCCAGGCGCCTTTGATCTGATTGTCTTTGGCGAAATCGGCTACTACCTCGATCGCGAAGCACTGCGTCTCGTTTTACGTCAATCACGTGGCGCGCTTACTGCGGGCGGCAGCTTCGTCGCTTGCCACTGGCGCCCGGCGATCGAGGGAGCCGTCAACAGCGGTGACGATGTTCATTCCGTGATCCGTGC
The DNA here is from genome assembly GCF_903885465.1 of uncultured Nevskia sp. Lineage (GTDB taxonomy): Bacteria > Pseudomonadota > Gammaproteobacteria > Nevskiales > Nevskiaceae > Nevskia. The sequence continues at coordinate 595 of NZ_CAISIQ010000218.1, read as the reverse complement.
CGAGTTCGCGGAGGCGCCTTTGCTGAGCCATCTCGAAGACGATTTCATTCTAGAGCTGTGGTCGATGGATCGGCGTTCAGTGGCCACTCGTGAGGCATTGAGGTGATTGGCGTGATCGTGCCGGTGCACAACGAGCAGGCACTACTTGGCTCCTGTCTGGCATCGATCGCTCAAGCTGCCCTACACAGCGACCTATTAGGCGAAATTGTTCAGGTAGTCGTTGTGCTGGACGCCTGCAACGATGATTCCGCAGCGATCGCCAATAACTACGGCGTTCACGTGGTAACCGTTTGCGCAAGAAATGTTGGTATCGCACGTGCGCTCGGTGCAGACCAAGCCATCAAGCAGAAAGCACGTTGGCTGGCCTTCACCGATGCAGACACGACAGTTGCGCCGTCGTGGCTCGCAGCCCAACTAGCGCTGGAAGCTGATGCGGTCTGCGGTACCGTTGGCGTAGGTGATTGGTGGCAGCACTGCCAGGCAGTTCGCTCGCGATACGAACGCGACTACCACGACAACGACGATCACCGTCATGTGCACGGCGCAAATTTCGGCGTGTCGGCCGCCGCCTACCGACGTGCCGGTGGCTTTCCGG
>NZ_CAISIQ010000217.1 GCF_903885465.1 uncultured Nevskia sp. | reverse complement strand
TGCGCATCGCGCCGACATGCGGCGGGCCTTCGTAAGTCCAGACGGTCAGTTGCATGGCGTCAGGCGGCCAGTCTTGCGCGGCGAACCAGCGGCCGGGCGAACAGCTCGGCGAGATCGGCGGCCTGTTCGTAGCCCTGGATCGGTGTGAACACCAGTTCGATCGCCCACTTGGTGGTCATGCCTTCCGCTTCCAGCGGGTTGGCGAGGCCGAGCCCGCAGACCACGATGTCCGGTTGCGCGGCGCGGCAGCGATCAAGCTGATTCTCGACATGCTGGCCTTCGCTGAGCATGGTTCCGGCCGGGAGCATGTCCAGCTCGGTGGCCAGATGCTGACGATGCAGGAACGGCGTGCCGACCTCGACCAGATTCATGTCCAGCTCGCGCGATAGAAAGCGCGCCAGCGGAATTTCCAGCTGCGAGTCCGGGAAGAAGAAGATGCGCTTGCCGGCGAGTTGATGACGGATACGGCCAAGGGCGGCGGTGGCTCGCGTCGCCGCGGGTGCGATTGCCGCCTGGAATTTCGTGTCCGGGATATTCCATTCGCGAGCCGCAGCTTCGAACCAGGCCGTTGTGCCTTCGACGCCTAGCGGAAACGGCGCTTCGAGACGGGTGGCGCCGCGCGCTTCGAGCGCTCGGGCGGTATCGGCCAGGAATGGCTGCGCCAGCAGATATTTCGTGTTCGGACCCACCACCGGCAGCAAGGTCGAGCGGCGTGGCGGCAGAAACTGGACATCGGCAATGCCGATCGCTGCGAACAGACGGCGGAACTGGTCTTCAACGACATCGGCCAGCGCGCCAACCACCATCAGCGATTTCGCGGTGGTCGCCGGCAAGCCGGGAACCAGCGCGGCGAGACAAGCATCTTCGCCCTGCGTGAAGGTGGTTTCGATACCGCTGCCGGAGTAGTTCAGCACCCGCACGTTCGGTGTGTAGCTGCGGCCCAGACGTTCGGCGGCGCGCGATAGATCGAGCTTGATCACTTCCGAAGGACAGGAGCCGACCAGGAACAGCAGCTTGATATCCGGCCGGCGCGACAGCAGCTGAGCGACCACGCGATCGAGTTCGTCATTGGCGTCGGACATGCCGGCCAGATCGCGCTCGTCGATGATCGCGGTGCCGAAGCGCGGCTCGGCAAAGATCATCACGCCGGCAGCGGACTGCATCAGGTGCGCGCAGGTCCGCGAGCCGACGATCAGGAAGAACGCGTCCTGGATCTTGCGATGCAGCCAGATGATGCCGGTCAGTCCGCAGAACACCTCCCGCTGACCACGTTCCTTCAGCACCGGCGCATCACTGCAACCGCCGGCAGCTTTCGGGCGAACGACCACCGGGACAGCGGCGAGGGCAGCGCTCATTTGGCGAGTGCCCCGATTGGCGCCGTGAACGAGGAACGGGCGGCGTCGAGCCTGGCCATCCGCAGTTTCCAGACGAACTGCGCGGCGTTGATCACGTAAGTGGCGTAGGCGACCAGCGCCAGCACCATCAGCTGGGTGACGCTCAGGGCGTGGGTCCACAGTGCCCAGAGATAGGCGGTATGCAGCGCGATCACCAGCATGCTGACCGCGTCTTCCCACCAGAACGCCGGGGCGAACAGGTATCGGCCGAAGACGACTTTCTCCCAGATCGCGCCGGTGACCATGATCGTGTAGAGCGTCAGCGTCTTGACCACGATCGACAGCGTGGCTGCCGTTTCGCCCTGGCCGGTGGTCAGGAAACGCAGCACCAGCACCAGGCTGACCAGGAACACCAGGAACTGCAGCGGAGCGAGCAGCCCTTGCACCAGGGTCCAGCCGCTGGCATCGCGCCGCAGCCGCTCCGCCGGGGAGTAGAGCGGTCTGCGTGCTCTGGTACTGGTTCCCCCGTGTTGCATGCCTTTCTCTCCGCGGTCGGTGAGGCCTTGGAGGCAATCTAGTCCGGCGAAAACAGACTGTCAACTAAAATTGACGTAATTAAATAGTGACAATCGGAATCGGCTATGCAAAGCTCAATAACTGGTTTTGACCGTCCAGTTTTCGGATGCAACAATTCGGAGGCTTGACGGAATGCCGCCAGAGCAACAAGCCCGCCGCGTCAGCGCAGTCATTCGTGCCACGGATCGAACAAGGCTTCAGCATCGACTGAAGCTGTCGGCCCTACGCCGATGCAGAGGGTCACTACAGCGTTTTGATTTTGGAGGAGAAATCAAATGCTAGGGCTGACATCAGCAAGAGAAGCTGTGCTTTCGGGCAGGGTTTCGGATCACCGTGGCGAAGCCGCAGAAGGGGCGATGCGCAGTGCGATCGAGCAGCAGTATCTGCCGCTGATCCGCACCATCGAGGCCGAAATCATTCCGAGGTTGCTGCTGGCCCACAAGGGCCAGTTGCTGGCTGATGG
>NZ_CAISIQ010000216.1 GCF_903885465.1 uncultured Nevskia sp. | reverse complement strand
TTGCCACCGAGTTCCAGCAGACAGCGCTTCAGGTGGGACGCAGCCTTCTGGGCAATGATTCGTCCGACGCGCGTCGAGCCGGTGAAGTTGATCCGTCGAATGGCAGGGTGGGCGATCAGCTCATCGATGACGGCGGGCGCGTCGGCCGGCGCCGTGGTGAGCAGATTCAAGGCACCCGCCGGCAGACCGGCCGCATGCAGAATCTCGACGAGCAGCGCGTGGGTCCGCGGACTGGTCTCGGAAGCTCGGAACACCACCGTGTTTCCGCACACCAGCGGATAGGCGAGCGCACGAGCAGCCAGTACCACCGGCCCGTTCCACGGCGCGATGCTGAGGATGACGCCGACCGACTGCCGGATGGTCATCGACAGCGTGCCAGGTTTGTCGGTGGGAATGGTCTCGCCCTGAATCTGCGTCGCCAGACTCGCGGCTTCCCGGAACAGGCTCGCCGTCAGGCCGACGTTGAAACGCGACCAGAGTTCGGACGCGCCGACCTCCAGCGCCATCGTGCTGACGAACTCGGCAACCTTCTCCTCGACCAGATCCGCCGCCCGAAGCAGAACGCGCCGACGCTCGGTAGGCCCGGTCTGAGACCACACCGCGTAGGCACGGCCGGCGGACTCGGCCGCCGCTCGCGCGTCAGCGATGGACGCCGCCGCCACGGTGGTGATCAGCCGATCATCCGTCGGGTGGCGTCTTGCGAAGGTCTTGCCTTCAGCCGCAGCCCGCGGTGTGTTGTCGATGAGTAGAGAAGTTTCCACTAGCGCGTCTCGGAGCAAGGGCCGGTCTGCGCTGGATCATATTCATGCCTGACTCGCACGAATAACAGTTCCTTCTGATAGCACCCATCGGCGATACCGATACACCGCTATATGGGTCCGCAACCTGCAGCTGGTCTTGCTCTGTGGCCTGGAAGCTGTCGGCACATCAATTGGAACATTGCGTCAGCGAATTTGCGCTCAGAGGCATCGCTGAAATCGCCCGCTCGATCAGTGCTTGCGACGCCAGGAAGCCGTTGATGATTCGCTGGTATAGCGGCAGCAGTATCGGGTTGCCGGTTCGGAAATAGCGCGGCTCAGCGATTCGGCTTGAATGAACTACTAGCGCCCGTACCGCGAGCTACGCGTATACGGTCGCCGTTGGCAACGGTGGCATGGAATGGCTTGCTTTGGTAAGTGAACTGGAACGATTGCGGCGATAGCCAGCCGGTGAATACGAATCCCGACACTTCACCTTTGAATCCAAAGCGGTTAGCGAATGTTTCGAGGTCAAAGGAGCGCGTCTGCACCACCTTGCGGCAGCAACTCTCGAATCCAGTAGTCAGTGTTTCAATGACCACGGACTGATAAATCTCGGAGCGATAGACCACGACGCGTAGCGTCTGCGCTTGAGGTGCCTCGGCAGGAAGCTCTTCAGAGCCCGTGCCAACGGAAAGTGCCTGGCTTTCTCCAGCGGACATGAACTCAATGGAAGGGTAACTGCTATTGCTTTTTACGCTCGCCAGCAGTGCCTCGAATACTTGAGCCACAGAAATGCTTGGCGTCGAAAGCAGAAGCGTAAATATGAGCGTCCGCGTGGATGCGGACATCACGGAAGGGCCCTCTTACAGTTTGGACAATGCTCTGGCGGCCATGGCCTGAAGCCATTGGTACTAAGGCCGAAGGCCTTTTGATCTCTGTACAGCACCGCGGCGCTGCAATAAGGGCAAGAAACGCTCATTAAAGCGACTGACAAACCAATGACTGTTGGGAAGCAACCGTAGAAGAAAGCCTCATGAACTGTGGCCGCAAGAACGCCAAACACTGCCATTGCAGCAAAGCTGATTAACCAGATAGTCACTACTCGTTTCTTCATGGCAGGCAAAGCCCGTTCTCTAGAGTGCCTATGCCACACGGATCGGCTCCAACCTCATTCGCGTCCAAGCATCGCTCACCCAGCAACCTGCCGACTGCCATACAAATAACGGCAACCCGCGGCGCCCACTTCCTCGCGATGCGTTTCGCCGAGATGCATGACGAAGACGTCGCCGGGGCCGCAACGCTGAACCTGGCCACCGCCGGAAATCGTCATTGCGCCAGAGAGCACCAGCCCCCGCACTTCGAAGGGATGCGTGTGCTCCAGGTTGATCAGTCCCGGGGCATATTCGCCGGCGGTGGCCCGGGTGAAGCCGTCGCGCTCGAGCGCGATCTGGAATTGCTGTGCGTCCATTGTCTCCTCCTGCACTAGGCGTTGAACCATGTTTACCGCGCGAAATCGAGCTTAGATCAGCAGTGCCTTCGGGAAAACCTCAAACCGGCCTGGAACGAGCATCGTGTCGACGGCCAGTGCCGGGCTCTCATGCGCGCGACTCGAACAGGGCTTCGGGAACGTCGAGAGGGAAGTCCATCAGGATCTGCGCGAACATCTTTCCCTGCGGATCGTGGCGCAGCGAGGCGATGCCGCCGCCACCGAGCGCACCCTGCATCAGGAAGTTGAAACCCTGCAGGCCCGGCCACTCGTAGCGCTCGACGGACCCGGTGACGAAATGAGCGAACCAGTCTTTCACCGCTGCTGCGGTCAACTGCTCGCTCAGGACCGGGACAAACTCCGGCCGGCGCGCGAGCACGCCGATGTTGGCGGCGTCGCCCTTGTCGCCGGAACGGCCGTAGGCAAGGTCGATCAGGCGGACGCGCCGCACTGGGCCTGTCAGTAGCGGCTCGACCATCACGGGCACGGCTTTCACGGACTGATCGTCGGCGACTTCGATTGGCGCCGGCGACCAGGGCTGAGCGTCGATCTGGATCGGCACTGCGGCCTTCGGCACGAGACAGGACCAGAGGCGCACCAGCGGCGACGGCGTTGGTCGTCCTCCGGCGAATCCGGTCAGGCCCTGGGCCATCGCGGTTGCCGCGGGAATGCACTCGCGGCTGAAGATTTCCAGCGCGCGCTTGTCCGCATGCTGCACGGCGATCTTGAGGATCACTTCGCGGGTGTCGGCGCGGCGCGCATGCGCGCCCCAGTTGGACTCGGCACCCAGCACCTCGATGTGGGTGCGCCGGTAGTCGCCGAGGTTCTGGGCGGCGAACATCCGCCGCGTGCGCGCCAGCACGGCGCCACCGACGGCCTCCGCCTTCCGCACCGCATCGAGGCCACCGACCATCATCGTCGTGGCACAGCGGAAGCCTTCCTGCGCGGTGACGGAGCACTTGTAGTACGGCGACGGTGCTCGTCCGCGCGCGCCCGATACCCGCACCCGATCCGGGCCCGCGGCTTCGACCCGCAGGTCGCGCCAGTCGCAGCTGACATCGGGCAGCAGATAAGCGGCTGGATCGCCGACCTCGTAGACGATCTGTTCGGCGACGGTCTCCGGCACCACGCGTCCGCCGGTGCCCGCCGGCTTGGTCAGCACGAAGCTGCCATCGGGCTCGCAGATGGCGATCGGGAAGCCCATGTGGTCCCAGTCCGCCACCACGGCCTCCCAGTCCGTGGCGATCCCGCCGGTGGCCTGCACGCCGCACTCGATGACATGGCCGGCCAGGCTGCCGGCGGAGAGGCGGTCGTAATCGGTTGGCGTCCAGCCGAAGGCGTGGATCAGCGGGCCCAGCGCCAGGGCGCTGTCGACGCAGCGGCCGGTGATCACGATGTCGGCACCGTCGGCGAGCGCCGCGGCGATCGGGAAGGCACCGAGATAGGCGTTGAAGCTCCAGGGGCTGGCCGGCAGCGGCTCGCCGCTGAACATCTCGCGCAGCTGCGCGAACTCCGCTGCGCGCGGCAGCAGGTCATCGCCGGTGACGATGGCGATCTTCAACGCAATGCCCTGGGCGGCGAGCTTTTCCTCCAGCGCCGCCTTGCAGGCCTGCGGATTCACGCCACCGGCGTTGGTGACCACACGGATGCCGCGCGCCTTGAGGTCTTCCGCCAGCGCGGCCAGCACGCCGGGCAGATCGGTGGCATAGCCCGCCGCAGGGTCCCTGGCTCGGGCCCGCGCGAGCAGGGACATGGTGATCTCCGCCAGATAGTCGAGCACCAGCACGTCGATCTCGCCGGAGCGCACCAGCTGGCGCGGACCTTCCGCGGAATCGCCCCAGAAACCGGCTCCGCAGCCGATGCGCAGAGGCCTCACGGTCAGCGACCCGTGTAGTGCGGCGCGCGCTTGTCGACGAAGGAGGCGCGGCCTTCCTGCGCGTCAGCCGTCGACGCCATCGCCGCGAACATGGCCTGCGAATACTCCAGCGCATCGCGCAGGCTCAGGTCGCGTATCGCGTTGAAGGTCTGCTTGCCCAGGCGCACCGCGGTCGGCGAGGCGCTGGTCACGCGGGCGAGCAGCCAGTCCAGTTTCTCGTCGAGCTGCGCGCGCGGAACCACGTAGTTGACGATGCCCCAGTCCAGCGCCTCCTGAGCGGTGAACTGCTCGCCGGTGATGCAGATCTCCTGCAGGCGCCGCGCCGGGATCACTCGTAGCATGTGCGGCAGGATGGTCATCGGCGTCATGCCGATCCGGGACTCCGGCGCACCGATGCGGATGTCGTCCGCGGCCACCGCCATGTCGCAGGCGCACAGCAATCCGAAGCCGCCGGCCAGGGCATGGCCGTTGACGCGCGCGACGATCGGCAGCGTGCAGTCCTGGATGCGCTTGAACAGTTCGACCATGTAGTGCTGCGGACGCGAATAGTCGACGCCGAAGGGATTGCCGTCCGCGTTCTTCTGCAGATCGCCGCCGGCGCAGAACGCCTTGTCGCCGGCGCCGGTGAGCACGATGGCGCGGCAGGCGCGGTCCGCCACGGCGGCGTCGATGCCCTCGCCGAGCAGACGGATGACTTCCTCGTTGATGGCGTTGCGTCGCTCGGCGCGATTGATGGTGATCCACTGCACGCCGTCACGGCGTTCGACGAGAACGAGGGAGGTCATCGGGGCTCCGGATAAGGCGGCCGCCGGGATGGCGCGTCCGCAGACGGGCTGCATTACTCATTGGAAAACTTCCTGTTGTCAATGCTTTGGCAACGATCCAGGGCCATCAGTATTAAAAAGAATGGAGCTTGATGTTCCTCGTCGTTCCTGCGAGATTTCCATTAGTGAGTTCAACTCAATTTCGAAGACGATGGCGATGCCCGAGGGTTCCTGCAGCTGCTTCATCCAGGCCTGCACCGGGCGGCGGTCATGAGCGATGCCGACCCGCTGCTCGATGAGCTCTGGCAGCACCCGAGTGCCTTTCGGCCGGATCTCTTCGCCGGCCAGGTGGCGCTGGTCTGTGGCGGTGGCAGCGGCATCGGTCGCGCCGTGGCGCTGCTCCTGGCGCGCCTGGGTGCCACGGTGGTGGTCACCGGCCGCAAGCAGGACAAGCTCGACCGCGTGGTCGACTACGCTCGGGCGCAGGGCGCAACGATGCACGGCTACGCCGCGCAGCTGCGCGAGCACGAGCAGGTGCTGGCGCTGTACGCGCGCATCGAGGCAGAAGTCGGCATGCCGGACCTGGTGATCAACAGCGCTGGCGGCCAGTTTCCGCAGAACGCCATCGACATCAGCCCCGGCGGCTGGAACGCGGTGATCACCAACAATCTCAACAACACCTGGTTCGTGATGCAGCGCGCGGCGCAGCGCTGGCGCGACCTGAAGCGCGGCGGTTCGATCGTCAACGTGATCGTGGTGCTGGAGCGCGGCATGCCGGGCGTGGCACACACGCAGGCCGCACGTGCGGGCATCGTCGGCGCCATGCGCACGGTGGCGGTGGAGTGGGCGCCGCTGGGCATCCGCGTCAACTGCGTCGCGCCCGGCCTGACTGCGAGCGAGGGCCTGGACGTCTATCCGGCCGAAGCGGTGGCCGAATTCCCGCTGGCCAATCCGTTCAAGCGGCCGGGCTCGCCGATGGAGATCGCCGAATCCTGCGTGTTCCTGTCCTCGCCCAGCGCCAGCTTCATCACCGGCGAGACGCTGACCGTCGACGGCGGCGGCAAGCTGTGGGGCGAGCTGTGGCTGGCCGGACGTCCCGAGTGGTACCGGTCGCCAGCTAGCTAGGCGCAAGGGCTCTTTTCCAGCGAACGTAGGGTGGCCGCTACGCGTTCGCGCCGGTCCGCGCAAAAATCCTTCGGAGAGCATCGATGAAGCTGGACGTCGAGAACCTGTACGACCGCCGCGCGGACCATCGCTGGGAGCGCGTCAGCGTGGGCGACATCTTCGAACGCATGACCTGGAGTCAGCCGGACAAGCTGGCGCTGGTGGCCGCACCCTGTGCGGTGCGCGATCCGCAGTTCGCGCGCGTCACTTACCGGCAGGCGGACCAGGCGGCGAACGCGATCGCCCACGGTCTGCTGGCGCATGGCCTGGTGCGCGGCGCGCGCGTGGCGCTGTTCTGCGATAACTCGATCGAAGCCTTCCTCGTCAAGATCGCCTGCGCCAAGGCTGGCCTGGTGGCGATGCCGCTCAACACCATGATGGCCGCCGACATGCTCGAGCACTCGCTGAGACAGGTGGGTGCGGCGGCCGCGATCATCGATGCCGAAGCCTGGCCCAGGGCGAAAGGACCGCTGACGGCGGTCGGCCTTCCGGTGCTGGCGACGATCGTCACCCCCGAGGGCGACAGCGCCGGGCTGCCGTCCCTGGCGCAACTGATGCACGGCCAGCCGGCGACCGAACCCGAGGTGCGCATCCACGGCGACGACATCTGGGAAATCCTGATGACCTCGGGCACCACTGCGATGCCCAAGGCGGTGATGATCTCCCACACCTGCACCTATCTCGCGGGCCTCAACCAGGCCTCGGCGTATTCGCGCGGCGTGCCGGTCGAGTCCGACTACCGCGTCTGCTCCTTCCTGCCGATGATCTATCACGTCGGCGACCAGATCTTTCCGATGTCGGCCCTGCTCTCGGGCGGCAGCGTGGTGCTGGGCCGTACGCCGACGCCAGCGAACCTCTGCGCCGCCATCGACCGCGAACGCCCTTCAGCCTATTTCGTCGGATCGCCGCAGTTCCTGGCCGACCTGGTGCGCACCGCCGAAGCCTCCGACCCGGTGCCGGATCTGGGCAGCCTGCGTGTTGTGATCTACGGCTGGGGCGCGGTCGATCCTGCCGTGCGCGAGCGGCTCAAACGGCTGAGCCCGCAGGCCAGCCTCGTCGGCATCTTCGGCCAGACCGAGTGCATCGCGCTGCATCGTTTCCCGGTCGAGCAGTATTCCGAGGTCTACCAGCAGACCGCACCGGCGACCAACGTCGTCGGCCTGCCGACACCGCTGCTCGCGTCGACGGTGATGGACGAGGAGGGCCGCTCGCTGCACGGCCAGCCCGGAGTACGCGGCGAGGTGGTGTATCGCTCGCCGATCATCACCGCCGGCTACTTCCGCGACGAGCCGGCCACGCGCGCCGCCTTCCGTCACGGCTGGTTTCATAGCGGTGACCTGTGCGAGTTCCGCGACGACGGCCTGCGGGTTATGGTGGACCGCTACAAGGACGTGGTGAAGTCCGGGGGCGAGAACGTTTCCAGCCTGCGGGTGGAATCCGTCATCGCGCAGTTTCCCGGCGTGGCCCGCGTCGCCGTCGTCGGCCTGCCGGATCCGCGCTGGGGCGAAAGGGTTACCGCGGTCGTCGTGCCACGGCCGGGCGAGACCATCGACGAAACGGCCCTGATCGCGTTCTGTCGCGAGCGTCTTGCGGGCTTCGAAACACCCAAGCGTGTCGTGCTGATGGACGATCTGCCGGCGACCGTCGGCGGCAAGGTGCTCAAGTACAAGCTGCGCGAAATGCTGGCGACGCGCTGAGCCCGCATCGTGTTTCGGGGCGCGCTTCTTCGGCCTGCCGGCTTCTACCTCGCCGGTTTGAACGTCTTTTCGACGTAGGCCCGAATGCCTGCGGCCGTCTGCGGGCTCGCCCAGTGCGCCAGTGCCTGCTGGTCGTAGGCCGGACCCTCGGCACGAATCCGGGCAACCGATGCCGCGCGCAGCGCCTGCTTGGTCAGGGCAAAGGCTTGCAACGGCACCTCGGCCAGCGATTCCGCGAGGGTGATCGCGCGTTCGAGTACCTGCCCGGGGGCCAGCAGTTCGTCGGCGAGTCCCCGTTGCAGGGCCTCTTCGCCGGCAAAGGTATCGGAGCCGTACAGCACGCTCTGCAGATACCGGTGGGTGACTGCGAAGCGCATGATTTCCAGAGCGCTCATGGGCAGCGGAACACCGACCTTGAGCTCGGGCACGCCGGTCCGCGCGCCTTCGGCGAGCACCCGCTGATCGGCTGCGCAAGCCAGCACGCAACCGCCGGCGATGGCCGCACCATTGATCGCCGCGATCACCGGCTTGGGGCATTCGAACACTGCGTTGAACATCGCGCTGAGCGCCGGCAGGAAGCATTCGACATAGGCCATCCCGCCGTCGACGATGCGCAGGAGATCGACTCCAGCCGAGAAGATGCGGCCCTGGCCGACGATGACGACTGCCCGGCACGGGTCCGCCGCCAGGGCGCGGAACTGTTCGGCCAGCGCTACACAGAACTCCACATCCATGGTGTTGGCCTTGCCATGGCTCATGGTCAGCACGGCAATATCGTTCTTGCGAGCGATCTCGAACACTGTGTTTCTCCTGACAGGTTTACCGGGCCACGCAGCTAGCGCAGCGCTGCTTCGGCACTAGCGAACGTGGACTTGCACGACGCTCAACTTCAAGCCGAAACAGGAACCTTCTTGCGCGCGTAGGCCAGCAGGAATTCCATCTGATCGGCCAGGATCCGGCGGTTCGACAGGATCAGGTACTGGGCCAGGTTGGGGATGTAGGGCACGGCCAGCAGCTTCATGCCGGCTTCTTCAGGCGTGCGGTCGTCCTTGTACTGGTTGCAGTTGCGGCAGGCGGTGACACAGTTTTCCCAGATGCTGCCGCCACCACGGGACGCCGGGATGATGTGATCGCGGGTCAGATCGTTCGGCGAGAACTGCCGGCCGCAGTACAGGCAGAGGTTGCGATCGCGCTGGAACAGTGTGCGGTTGGTCAGCAGCGGCGCGTTGCCGCCACTGAAGCGGCGCGAACGATCGGCGACGGCGATGATCGAGCCGATGCGCAGCTCCGACGGCAGCCCGGTGCGGCCATTGGTGCCGCCACGGATGATGAATTGCTCGGCACCGGCTT
>NZ_CAISIQ010000215.1 GCF_903885465.1 uncultured Nevskia sp. | reverse complement strand
CTGCTCGGCACTGGCGTCGCGTTCGGCAACCAGCGCGTCGACATAATCGGCCAGCAGTTTCAGGCGAGTGCCGAGGATCGACGGCGCGCTCGGCACAGCCAGGCTCGGCACTGCCGGCAAGCGGCTCTGAACCACGGCCTGCTCGACCACGGTCAGCACGGAATCACGGCCGAACAGGCCGGCGCGGCGGAACATCGCCGCCAGCAACGGGCGCGGCAGGCCGGTGACAGCGAGGATGTTGCTGCGGGGAAGGTTCTGGGTACTGATGTTCTGGGTGTTGGTGTTCATCGATCTGCTCCTGTTTCAACGCCGGCTTGGTGGCGTTTCATGGAACGCACTTTGCTCTTTGCCTGATCGCAATAGAAGCCGTCATTTTCGAATTCTAATTTTGCAATTTTGCAAGATAAGGCTCAGGCTGCCGACATGAACTGGGACGATCTGCGCTACGTGCTGGCCATTTCCCGCGCCGGCGGCCTGAATGGCGCGGCGCGGCTGCTTGCGGTCAATCCATCGAGCGTCTACCGCCGCCTCGAAACCCTGGAACTGGCGCTGGAAGTGCGGCTGTTCGAGCGCCTGCGTGCCGGCTACCGGCTGACGCCGGCTGGCGAAGCGCTGGCCGAAGCGGCGGAAAAGATGGAGCGCGAGGCGCTCGCCGTCGAAGGCCGGATCAAGGGCACCGACGTGCGCCTGGAAGGCCACATCCGGCTCAGCACCAGCGAAGCCGTGGCCCTGCATCTGCTGCCGCGCTGGCTGGCCGAATTCCGCGATACCTATCCGGGATTAACCCTGGACATCGCCTCGACCAACCAGATCGCCGATCTGTCCAAGCGCGAGGCCGACGTGGTGATTCGCGGCACCGCGCATCCGCCCGAGCATCTGGTCGGCCGACGTGCGGGTCGCATCGTCTTCGCGTCCTACGCCTCGAAGACCTATCTCGACCGGGTCGGCCGTGGCCGGCCGCTCGCCGACTACGACTGGCTCGGCTTCGATGGCCCGCTGGTGCGGGTGCAGCAGGCCAAGTGGCTGGCCGCCAACGTGCCCGAATCCAGAGTTCGCCTGCACTACGACAGCTTCGCGCCGCTGCGGCTGGCGGTCGCATCGCACCTTGGCTGTGCCGCGCTGCCCTGGTTCGCCTGCTTCGATGATCCCGAACTCGAACGCCTGCCCGGTACCGAAAACGACTCCGGCTTCGATTTCTGGGTGCTGACCCATCCGGACCTGCGCAAGAGCGCCCGGGTTCGCGCCTTCCTGCAGTTCTTCGGCACGCGCCTGGCGGCGCTCGATGAAACGGTGATGGGCAGCGTCGCGGCCGTCTGACCCGATCCGACAGCGCTCAGGCCACCGACACCTTCACGTCGACGCTCATGCCCAGATAGTCGTTCGAAGCGCCGGTGAAACTGCCGGTCAAGGGCACCGCCTGCGAAGCATCGCGCGCCACCGCGACGCGGATCAGATTGCGACCACCGAACAGCGCATTGGTCGGATCGAACTCGACCCAGCCGGCGCCAGGCAGATAGACCTGCATCCAGGCGTGCGTCGCGCCCCCGCCGATCACCTCCCCATCATCATCGACCTCAAACCCGACGAGGCTTGCGTCATACAGGTAGCCGGACACGAAACGCGCCGCGAGCCCCAGGCTGCGCACTGCTTCCATCATGAACACCGCGAAATCGCGGCAACTGCCACTGCCCTTGTCGAGCGTCTCCTCGGGCGTCTGCACACCCATTTCCTCGCGCCGCGCATAGGTGAACTGCTCCTTGATCGCGGCATTCATCGCCATCAGCACATCGAGCGTTTCCGGGTTGCCTTCCTCGCGCAGCACAAACGACTTGGCCCAGAGATCGACCCGATGCAGCGGGTCCGGATAGTGGCGTTCCGAGGTGCGGCCGAGATCGGCAATCTCCTGCACCGAATAACTGAACGGCAGATAACGCGCGAACTCCTCGACTTCCAGCTTCTGCGGCTCGTTCGGAAAATGCTCGGCATGGAACATCGACACGAACGACAGATCGGTCGCCTCTTCCTCGAAGCTGGCGATGGCGATCGAGTTGCCGAAGACATCGTGCAGCCAGCGCACCGACGCCGCCGGCGTGATGGTCAAACCGGTTTCGATCAGACGCAGGTCGTGGCTGTCGCGCGGCCGGCACATCAGGCGGTGCTCGTGCAGGGCGACGGGCCTGGCGTAGCGGTAAACGGTGGTGTGTTCGACCGTGAGCATCGTCATGACGGCAAAGGGTCCTGAAGCGGGTATTGAGTGGCAGTTTGCATTAAAGCCATCGTGGCTCTGTGCGATGAGTAGCTTTGGTCGCTTTCAGTGAGCACGGTTTATTCCTGCTGCCTGCTTTAAGGGACATGGTCATGCGTAATGCGCCCTTGTTGGTTGGCTTCTGGTCTTGGCGTAGCGCTGAATTTTTATGACCTTCACCGAACCATTCCGCGCTGTCGCGCGGGTCACTTTCCTTGAACGCCCAAGGAAAGTAACCAAAGGAATGCGCCCCGCGGCATGCCGCCG
>NZ_CAISIQ010000214.1 GCF_903885465.1 uncultured Nevskia sp. | reverse complement strand
GCGCTCGACGAGCAGCTGGCGATCACCCGCCGCACCATTGGCACGCGCGAGAAATTCGTCGAGCTGACTCAGGCGCGCCACGAGCGCGGCGTGATCAGCGGCCTCGATGTCGCCACCGCCGAAGCGCAGGCCGCAGCGGCGCGCGCCAATCTTCCGGAACTGCAGCGCCAGATCACCCTGGTCGAGGATCAGCTGAGCCTGCTGCTCGGCGGCTATCCGGCGGCGATCGCCCGTGGCGAAGAGATCCATGAACTCAGCCCGGAACCGCCGGCGGGCCTGTCGTCGAGCCTGCTCGAACGGCGGCCCGATCTGCTGCTCGCCGAAAGCCGCTTGAAAGCCGCGAACGCGCGAGTCGGTGTCGCCAAGGCCGCGCTGTTCCCGCGGCTGGCGCTGACCGGCACTTTCGGCACCGCGAGCCAGTCGCTCGGCGATCTGTTCACGCAGCCGTCGAACGCGTTCTCGTTCGGCGGCAACCTGCTGCAGCCGCTGCTCGATGCCGAGCGCAATCTCTATCAAGTCGATCTCGCCGATGCCCGCAAGCGTGAAGCGATCCTGAGCTACGAGCAGGCAGTGAAAGGCGCGTTTCGCGAAGTGGCGGATTCGCTTGCCGAGCGCAGCCAGTACGAAGCTTTCGAGCACGAACAGGACGCTCGCGTATCGGCACTCCGACGCGCCGATGGCATCGCCCTGGCGCGTTATCGGATCGGCTTTTCTTCGTACTTCGATGTCATCAACGCCGAACGCGATCTGTTCGATTCGGAACTGGCGCTGACCGCCGCTCGCCGCAACACGCGGCTGGCGGCTGTGCGCCTGTATCGCGCGCTGGGTGGTGGCTGGGCCGCCGCAGAGCCAGCACCCGCGGCCGAGCCCGGTACGGAGACCGTGCCGGGCTGAGCGCCACCCGCAGCCTCAATCGTCTTGCGCGTTGGCAAGTACGGCGAAGCTGGCGGCATCGAGCTTCAGTTCGCGGCGCTGGCCCTTGGCGTCGATCACTTCGACTTCGAAGCCGTCGTGGTCGTAGCTGATTTCGCGAAACTGGCGGTAGCCGTCGGCTTCGAGCTTGCTCAACAGGCGATCGAGGGTGTCGACATCGAAGCCGGCATCGTCGTCATCGCCGAAATCCGGCCGGGCGAAGCGGGTCTTGCTGCCATCGGCTGACAGATAGACCTGGGCCGCATCGCCCTTGGCGTCGCGGGCTTCAACCTTCCAGTTGCCGAACAGCACCGGTTCGATGTCTTCGATGTGCTGGAAGCCGCCGACCCGAAGTTGGGCCGAGATGGCGCGCAGGCTGGCGAGATTGTCAGTACTGCTGTCGGCGGCGGAGGCCAGAGTCGACGTACCAAACATCAGGCTGGCGGCGAGGGTGATCGGGATCAGTTTGCGCATGGGGTTGCTCCGGTTAGGGTCCATGCAGACTGCGCGCCGCCTTCTGGCGTGACCGTGAACGGCTCGTTCATGATCGGTTCACAGCATCCATGCGAAACCGCCGCGATGAAAACCTGTTTGCTGATAACCGCCGCCGCATTGCTGATCGCCTTCGGCACCGCCAGTGCCGACAAGGACGACCACGGTCAACGCCTGCGCGCGGCGGTGGCCAGCGGCCAGATCGTGCCGCTGAAATCGCTGCTCGATCGCATCGAGGCCGACTATGTTGGTCAGGTGCTGGAAGTCGAACTCGATGATGACGATGATCAGTTGATCTACGAGATCGACTTCCTGACGCCGGCCGGCGCCAAGATCGAGTTCGAGTTCGATGCCACCAATGGTCGCTTGCTGAAGTCCAAGGGACACGGCCTCGAAGCGGCGCGCCGCCAATGAGAGTGCTGATCGCCGAAGACGACCAGCCGCTCGCCGATGGCCTCGCGCAGCTGCTGTCTCGCCACGGCCTGACCGTCGACCACGCCAACGCCGGCGACCGCGCCGACTATCTGTTGCGCACCGAAAGCTACGACGCCGTGGTGCTCGATCTCGGCCTGCCAGTGCGCGATGGTCTGAGCCTGCTGCGCGAGTGGCGCGATGACGGCATCAAGACGCCGGTGCTGATCCTCACCGCGCGCGGTCGCTGGCCGGACAAGGCGGCCGGCTTCACTGCCGGCGCCGACGATTACGTGGTCAAGCCCTTCGAGCCGATGGAAGTGGTGCTCAGAGTGCAGGCGCTGATCCGCCGCTCGGCCGGCGAGGCGAGTGCCCGCATCGTCCACGACCGTCTGATCCTCGATACCGGACTGGCGCAGGTCACGGTGGACGGCATGCCGGTCGACCTCACGGCCCAGGAATACAAGCTGTTCGCGTATCTGATGCACGCGCGTGATCGCCTGGTTTCGCGCACCGAACTCGCCGAACACGTCTATGCCCGTGATCGCGATCCAGACTCGAACTCGATCGATGTGCTGATCGGCCGGCTGCGCCGCAAGCTGCCGGACGGCTTGGTCGAAACCGTGCGTGGCCTCGGCTTCGTGATTCGCCGGCCGTGAAAGCACCGCTGAGCCGGCGGCTGGTCGTGGTCGCGGCGATCACGGTGGCGCTGCTGCTGCCGGTTGCTGGTGCGCTGCTGTCGGCAGCGTTCCGGCAGTCGGTCGAAACCGGTTTCGATCAGCGGCTTGAAGCGCTGCTGACCACGTTGGCCGGGTTGATCGAGAACGGCCCAGCGGACGACGCAAGGCTGACTTTGTCGCGGCCGCTGGCCGATCCGCGCTTCGAGCGCCTGCATTCCGGTTGGTACTGGCAGATCGCGCGCGCCGATCAGGTGCTGGCGACTTCGCGCTCGCTGTGGGATGACCGGATAGCGGCGACTGCAATGCCTCTGCTTGGGCCGCGCGGCGAACCGCTGCGTGCCGCGCAGCTCGATCTGCTGCTGCCGGCCGGAAGCTCGCCGGTGCATCTGCTGATCACCGGGCCGCAGCACGAAATCGAGATTGAAGTCGCAGCCTTCAATCGCCTGCTGGTGATCGCGCTGGGTTCGCTCGGCCTGCTGCTGATCGCGGCGTTTGCCGTGCAGATCCGCTGGGGACTGGCGCCGCTGCGCCGGCTCGGCGATCAGCTGAAGCAAGTTCGCGGCGGCGATCGGCCGACGCTAGATCCAGCACTGCCACGCGAACTGCCCGGCGATCTGGCCGAGGTCGCGACGGCGATCAACGAAGTGCTGGCGCATCAGCAGGCGCTGATCGAACGCGCCCGCAGCGCCACCGGCAATCTCGCCCATGCGCTCAAGCAGCCGCTCGCGGCGCTGCATCTGCAACTCGATAGCGACAATCTGGATCGTCCTGCCGCGCGCGACTCGCTGGTCCGGATAGGGGAGACCGTCGACCATCATCTGTCCCGCGCCGCTGCCGCCGGCCGGATCAGCGGCCTGTATGGACGCGCATCGCTGCGCGACAGCCTGCTGCCGATCGTCGACGCCGTGCGCGCTATCCACGCGGCGCGTGACTTGACGATCGTTGCCGAACTGCCGGCCGGACGCAGCGTACGGATCGACGCGCAGGACCTGCAGGAACTGGCCGGCAACCTGCTCGACAATGCAGCGCTAGCCGCACGCAGCGAAGTGCGGCTGAGCCTGATCGAGGAAGCCGACGGCCTGCTGATGCTGATCGACGACGACGGCCCCGGCATTCCCGATGCCGCACATGCGCTGGTCGTCGAACGCGGGGTGCGTCTGGACGAGCAGCGTCCTGGTTCGGGATTGGGCCTGGCGATCGTCCGCGATCTCGCCGAACTGCATGGGCTGGCACTGAGCCTGTCAGCCAGCCCGCTCGGTGGGCTGCGGGTCAGGCTGCGTTTTCCAGCCGGCGCTGGCGCCAGCCAAGGTTGAGGCGAAGTTGAGACGATAATCTTTCGAGCCCGGATCGGCGCTGGACTGCCGTACAAACGGTGATTTTCAAAGTTAATAAGTAGTCAACAGAAAGTGTGATTTCGCTCACGGATGGCGATGAACGATCTCGCTATAAGAATCGGAAAATTTCGAGTTTCTAATCGATGTTGTCCCTGCGCGAGATCGTCATGATTCGTCCGTATGTCAGCTTTCTATCTGCGTCTGCCGCACTGGGCTTCGCCCTCGCCCTCGCGCTCGTTGCACCGTCTCTGTCCGCGTCTGGAGCAATACCGGATGCCTTCAGTCTGGTTCCACGACGGGATGCGACGCCGGGAAGTGAGCAAATCAGCGAGCCAGTCACGATTTATGGGCTAGATGCGGTGGCGACGGCGAACGTGGACCTCGGCAGTCTCAGCATCAACGGCGGACCATTTTCGACTGCTCTCAACGAAGTCAGGAGCGGAGACGTACT
>NZ_CAISIQ010000213.1 GCF_903885465.1 uncultured Nevskia sp. | reverse complement strand
CGAGCTTGGCGATGCGCATCAGCACATCGCTGCGCATCCGATCCGGCAACTGCAGCACCACTTCAGCAGCCTGATCGGGATCGAGATAGGCAAGCACGATGGCGACGATCTGGGGATGCTCGTTGCGCACCAGATCAGCGACCGCACGGGTCTCCATCCACTTCAGCGCTTCCAGGCCCTTGGAGTTGCGGCCGAGCAGAATGCGGTCGATCAAACCGGAAGCCTTGTCCTCGCCAAGCGCGCCCACCAGCACGCGGCGCACGTAGTCATCGGCGCCAACGCCGAGGCTGGTCTGGGTATCGAGTTCGGTGACGAAGTTTTCCAGCACTTCGGTGGCGCGCTCGCGCGAGACGTTGGTCAGCACCGCCATCGCCTGGCCAACCTTCTGCACGTCCTTGGCGCCCATGTGCCTGAGCACTTCGGCGGCCTCGGCTTCACCGAGCGACATCAGCAGGATCGCCGCGCGCTCCGGTCCCGGGATTTCGTTTTTCATGACCGCGCTCATCCTTCGCTACCGATCCAGTTCTTGACCAGCTGCGCGACCCGCTTCGGATCCTGGGCCACCGCCGCGCGGGCCTGCACCAGCTTCTGTTCGTAAACTTTCGGCACTTCCGGTGCGCTGCTCAGGCTCAGGCGATCGCCGACCACTTCGCCGGTCATCTCGCCATTGCCCGCGAGTTGCGCCTTGCGCTCGGCCATCTGTTCCAGCACAGCATCGACCGTGCGCGGTGCCGATGGCGACATCAGGCTTTTCAGCATCGGCCGCACCACCAGCAGCGCAATCAGCAGCACCACCAGCGCGCCAAGGCCCTGGCGTGCGTAATCGCGCATTTCCGGCTGCTGCCAGATCGGCAGCGGCGCGATCGGCGCCAGCGCTTCGTTGGGCATGAACGCGGCGTTCTGCACGGTCACCGTATCGCCACGCTTCTCGTCGAAACCGACTGCTTCGCGCACCAGCGCCTGCACCTTGGCGATCTCGGCATCGCTCAGCGGAGTCGGCACCAGCACGCCCTTGTCGTTGGCTTTCGGCAGGTTGTCGACCAATACGGCGACCGACAGACGCTGCACCTTGCCCGGCGATTTGCGGGTGTG
The DNA here is from genome assembly GCF_903885465.1 of uncultured Nevskia sp. GTDB lineage: Bacteria > Pseudomonadota > Gammaproteobacteria > Nevskiales > Nevskiaceae > Nevskia. Next base: position 1,788 of record NZ_CAISIQ010000213.1, on the reverse strand, counting down.
GCTGATGGTCTTGTCGAGCTCGAAATTGCGGGTGGCCGAACGGGTTTCGGTGGTCGGCGTCGTGCTTGCTGCCGTGCTCGCCACGGCCGTTGCCGGGGCACCCGGAACCGGCGCGCCGTTGACCGTATTCAGCGGCACGGCTTGCGCCGCGGTTGGTGGCTGGTTGGAGGTGGCACCCGGAATACCCTGGGCTGCGCCACCAGCGCCATTGCGCGTGGCTTCCTCGCTGGTCTGCTCGCTGCGGATCGCCTGCGGATTGGGGTTGTAGGCTTCGCGCGCTTCTTCGGTCACGCTGAAATCGACGTCCGCCGACACCTGCGCGCTGACCCGGCCAGCGCCCATCATCGGCGCCAGCAGCTGCTCGATGCGGCGCACGTAATCGGCTTCCACGCGGCGCGCAAAGCTGAACTGTTCGGACGAGGCGTCGGCCTCGCTGTTGTTTCCGTCTCCGGTCAGCAGATGGCCGTACTGATCGATCACCGTGACGGCCGACGGCTGCAGGTTGGGCACGCTCGACGCCACCATGTGGACGATCGACGCCACCTGCCCGGCTTCGAGCTGACGGCCCGGATGCAGTACCAGCAGCACAGAAGCACTGGCCTGATCACGCGAGCGGGCAAACGCCGAAGGTTTCGGCAAGGCCAGATGGACTCTCGAACTCTTCACCGACATTAGGCTGCCGATGGTCCGCGACAATTCCGTTTCCAGCGCCAGCTGATAGCGCGCGGTTTCAATGAACTGGCTGGTGCCGAAGCCCTGCTCCTCGCGAATCATCTCCATGCCCAGCGACGAACCTTTCGGCAAGCCCTGTGAGGCCAGGCGCAGGCGCGCTTCGTGAACCTTGTCGGCCGGCACGGTGACGGTGCCGCTCGCGCCATCAAGCTTGAATTCGATGCCGGCGGCACGCAGCGCATCGGCCACTTCGGCGGAATCCTTCTCGCCAAGATTGGGATACAGCGGTGCCTGATTCGGCTTCTGCGCCCAGAAGAACAGCGTGATGCCGGCGGCGATCGCCAGCGCGATACCGGCGATCGCCATCAGCTGGCGTCCCGCCGGAAGATCCTGGAGCTTGCGGGAACCGAATCCCGCGGGAACTGCGATGTCAGCCATGGTCGTTTAGGTTTCGTGCAATCACAGCGGCATGTTCATGACGTCCTGATACGCGGACACCAGACGGTTGCGAACTTCGACCATGGCCTTGAACGAGACCTGGGACTTGGAGGTGGCGAGCATCACGCTGGCGAGATCGGTGTTGGGATCGCCAAGCTCGAATTTCTTCTGCAGTTCGCTGGCCTTGTTCTGGGTGCTGGAAACCGAGTCGATCGAGGACTTCAGCATTGCGCCGAAACCGCCTGCAGCCTCGCTGCCGGCCTCCGTGGCCAGCGGTGCCGACGGGCGATTCGTCGCCTGCGTCTGCAGTGCGCGAATCTGGGAAAGCACCTGGCTGACGTCGATCGTGTTCATCCATCTTCACCTTGGGCTAGGCAGCACTTGAGGGCTGGTCTGCCAGCCATCGAGCAAGACCTGTTCCACGGCGGAAGCACGCGAAAACCCCTGCAATCAGGCGGAATGGCGACAGATTTCCGACGCGCAGCGGCGTGTAAAACCGAGCTTCCGCGCAGCCCTACCTTCGGTCGGCCAACGAGAATGGATCACTGTCGGCGGTCGTCAATGCCGCCCACACTCACGTCCTCAGCTGCTGTGCTGGCGTCGCCGAGCACGCCTTCAGGAGCACTCGCGATGTCCCCTCCTTCCGAAACAACCGCCGCTGGCGACGAGACAGCAATG
>NZ_CAISIQ010000212.1 GCF_903885465.1 uncultured Nevskia sp. | reverse complement strand
GCCATGTTCCCCGCCAAGCTTCCGGCTGTCATCGACTACCCCGACGGCATCAGCTGCATCGATACCGAGCAGCAGCGCACCGGCTTGGCCTGCTGCTATCTGATGCGCAGTGGCGACCAGTACGCGTTCATCGAATGCGGCACTTCGCTATCGGTGCCGGGCCTGAAGGCGGTGCTTGCCGAGCGCGGCATCGGGCTCGATCAGATCGCCTATGTGATCCCGACCCACGTGCATCTCGATCACGCCGGTGGTGTTGGCCTGTTGATGAAGGACTGCCCGAACGCGAAGCTGGTGGTGCATCCGCGCGGTGCCCGGCATTTGATCGATCCTTCGGCGCTGATCGCGGGTGCGACGGCGGTCTACGGCCCCGAGAACATGGCGACGATGTATGGCGAAATCCTGCCGGTGGCCGAGGATCGCGTGATCGTTGCCGATGACAACTACGTGCTCGATTTCAACGGCCGCAAACTGAGCTTCATCGACTCGCCCGGTCATGCCCGCCATCATTTCTCGATCTGGGATGTCCAGAGCGGCGGCTGGTTCACTGGCGATACCTTCGGCCTGTCGTACCGCTTGTTCGATGGCCCGAACGGTCCTTTCCTGATGCCGACGACGACGCCGGTGCAGTTCGAGCCGGAGGCCTGGTTGAAGACCCTCAGCCGCTATCTCGCAGCCGATCCGGCGTTCATGTTCCTGACCCACTACGGGCGTGTCGACAACGTCGCGCAACTGGCGGCGGATCTCGGCGGCGGCATCGCGATGTACCAGAGCATCGCCCTGCATCTGGCCGAAGTGCCGGACCGTCACGCCCGCATCTACGAAGCGCTGATGCTCTACTCGCTCGAAGAACTGGCGGCGAATGCCTCGCCGGTGACCGACGAAGTAGCCCGCGAATGGCTGGCTTTCGACATCGAACTGAACACCCAAGGGCTGGAAGTCTGGCTCGACAAGCAGAAGGCCAAGCCGGCGGCCTGAGTCGCTAGCGCTGCAGCAGTCGCTCGACCAGTTCGGCAAATGATTCCGCTTCGATTTCGGGCGCGTGCTCGTCATGCGCCCAGGGCAAGCCTTCGACGTTGATCCAGGCGGCACGCAGTCCGGCGCGGCGGGCGCCGAGTACATCGGTGTGCGGATCGTCGCCGACATGCAATACCTCGCCGGCATCGATACCCAGCCGTTCGCAGGCGGCGAGAAAGATGCCCGGGTCCGGCTTCGCAGCACCGTGTTCGCCGGCCGACAGCGAAAAACGGAAATGCTGGTCCAGACCGATCCGCGCAAGATCGGCATTGCCGTTGGAAACGGCGGCCAGCGGATAGCGCGCGGCCAATTTTTCCAGCGCGGCGAGTGCGCCCGGATACAGGGTCACTCGCTGGCGCTCGGCGATGAACACCTCGTAGACCTCGGCCGCGCGGCGGTCATCGAGGCCGCAGTCGGCGAGCATCTGCCGGAACATCTCGCGACGCAGGAAGCCGAGGTCATGGCGCTGATCGGGAAACGCGGCGACGACGCGGTTACGCAGCAGCAGCCGGCCGCCTTCGTTCCAGGCTTCTAGCACCACCGGTGCATGCTCGGCGAACCAGGCGTTGGCGGCTACTTCTGCGGCCTGGATGGTCGGCGCGATCGGCCACAGCGTGTCGTCGAGATCAAGCGTCAGGGCCTTGAACGACATCGGAATTCAGCCTTTGAAAGCGGGGCAGAAGTATATCGAGCGGATTGCGCTAAGTTAGCCGCAGCCAAACAAGCAGAGAGCACAACCAAGATGCCAGCCGATGCAGCCAGCGACGTTCGCATTCATCACCGCGCCTGCAATCTCTGCGAAGCGATCTGCGGCTTGGAAATCCGGGTTGCCGGCGACGAAATCCTGTCGATCCGCCCCGACGATGCCGACCCGCTGTCGCTCGGTCACATCTGCCCGAAAGCGGTCGCGCTGAAAGACCTGTACGAGGACGGTGATCGACTACGCAGACCGATACGGCGTACTGAATCCGGCTGGCAGGAAATGGCCTGGGAGGAGGCCTTCGATCTGGTGGCGGACCGCCTGTGCAGCATCGTCGAACAGCACGGTGGCGATGCCGTCGCCAACTATCTCGGCAACCCCACCGTGCACAACTACGGCGGCCTGACTCATGGCCCGCGCTTCCTCGGCACAATCAAGACGAAGAACCGTTTCTCGGCGACTTCAGTCGACCAGCTCCCGCACCAGCTGCTCGCCTACTGGATGTACGGGCATCAGCTGCTGGTACCGATCGCCGATATCGATCGCACCGATTACCTGCTGATACTCGGCGCCAATCCGATGGCGTCCAACGGCAGCCTGATGACGGTGCCAGCGTTCCCGAAACGCCTGAAAGCGCTGCAGGCGCGCGGCGGTCGCATGGTGGTGCTCGATCCGCGCCGCTCGGAAACCGCCGAGGTTGCCGACGAGCATCTGTTCATTCGCCCGGGCACCGACGCCGCGTTTCTCGCCGGCCTGCTGAAAATCATCGACAACGAAAACCTCGGCCATCCGGGCAAGCTGGCCGCAATGGAGGACGGGCTGGAAGTGGCGCTGGCCGATATCGGCGCGCTCGATCTCGACAAGCTCGCGGCGCACTGCGGCATCAAGGTCGAGACCATCCAGCGCATCGCCAGAGAGTTCGCCGCCGCGCCGCGCGCTGCTGCCTATGGCCGCATGGGCGTGTCGACGCAGCAGCACGGCACCTTGTGCCAATGGCTGATCCAGCTGCTGAACATCGTTACCGGCAATCTCGACCGCGAGGGCGGGGCGATGTTCACGCGTCCGGCGGTCGATCTGGTTGACAACCCGACCTCGCGGCCCGGCAGCTTCGGCCGCTGGAAAAGCCGCGTGCGCGGCCTGCCGGAGTTCGGTGGCGAGTTGCCGGTTGCTGCACTTGCGGAAGAGATTCTCACCGCCGGCGAAGGACAAGTTCGTGCCTTGATCACGGTCGCCGGCAACCCGGTGCTGTCGACACCGAACGGCACCCAGCTCGATCGCGCGCTGGACTCGCTGGCGTTCATGGTCGCCGTCGATTTCTATCTGAACGAAACCACGCGTCACGCCGACGTGATCCTGCCGCCGACCTGCACGCTGGAGCACGATCATTACGATCTGATCTTCCACACGTTCGCGGTGCGCAACACCGCGCGCTACAGCGAAGCGCTGTTCGAGCGGCCGGCCGACGCGCGGCACGATTGGGAGATCTTCGAAGCGCTCGGCGATCGCATCGCCAAGCGGCTGGGAGCCAAGCGTGCGCCGCATCCACGGCCGGATCAGGTCATCGACATGGGGCTGCGTATCGGCCCGTACGGCGGCATGAAGAAACATCCACTGAATCTATCGCTGGCAGCACTGAAAGCAGCGCCGCATGGCGTCGATCTCGGTGCGCTGGAGCCCTGTCTGCCGGAGCGGCTGGCGAACCCGGGCAAGTTCATCCTCTGCGCGCCGCCGGAAATGATCGCTGCACTCGCGGTATTCGCTTCCGAGCTGGACGATGCCCAGCCCGCTGCGCTGTCGCTGATCGGCCGTCGCCATGTGCGCAGCAACAACTCATGGATGCACAACTCGCAGCGGCTGGTGAAAGGGCCGGTGCGCAACCACCTGCTGATGCACCCGGACGATCTCGCCGCCCATGGCCTGGCCGATGGCGCGATGGTGCGCGTGGCGTCGAGAGTCGGTGCTGTCGACGTGATCGTCGAAGCCAGCGATTCGATGCTGCCGGGCGTGGTCAGCCTGCCGCATGGCTGGGGCCACGATCGCAGCGGCACGCGCATCGGCATTGCCGAAGCTCATGCTGGCGTCAGTCCGAACGATCTGACCGATGAGCTGCGGCTCGACGCGGTCTGCGGCAACGCCGCACTCAATGGCGTGCCGGTCACGGTGGTCGCCGCCTGAACAACTGAAGCGCGGATGTTCAATCTAGAAGCGAAATTCCGGCTGCCGGACCACGCCGCGGCACAAGCAGCTGCCATCGCGATCGGCTACCAGCCGGAAGCCGTGCTCACGCAGCGCGATACCTTTTTCGTCGTCGCCAGCGGCAAGCTCAAGCTGCGCGAGGAAGCGCGGGATGGTGCACGGCATGCCTACCTGATCGGCTACGGACGGGTCGAGCGCGAGGGCTTGCAGCTCAGCGAGTACCGGATGGTGCCGGTGCCCGATCCGGAGGCGATGCGCAGCCTGCTCGCCGGCACGCTCGGCGTGCTGGCCATCGTCGCCAAGCGCCGCAGCTTGCTGCTGTGCCGCAACGTGCGCCTGCATCTCGATGAAGTCGACGGCCTCGGCACGTATGGCGAGATCGAAGCCGTGGTGCCAGAAGGCGCTGATCCGGAAGCCGAGCGTGCGTTCGTCGACGCCACGCTGGCGGCGCTCGGTGTGTCGCGCGAGCAGCTGATCGAAGGCTCGTACTTCGAGCTGGCGCGCGCATGAGGCGGTGCCTGCTGCTGATCGCCAGCGTGCTGCTGTCCGGCTGCTCGACGCTGGATTACTACGCCCATATGGCCAAAGGCCAGTTCGAGCTGCTGCGCAGCCGGCAGCCGATCGCCAAGCTGATCGCCGATCCGGCGACCGACGACAAGCTCAAGGCCAAGCTCAAGCTGGCGCTGGAAGCGCGCGCCTTCGCCTCCGACACGCTCGGCCTGCCGCGCAATGGCAGCTACACGAGCTACGCCGATCTCGGCCGTCCCTGGGTGCTGCAGAACCTGTTCGCGACGCCGGAGTTTTCGCTGGACGCCGTCGAGCACTGCTTCCCGGTCGCCGGCTGCGTCGCCTATCGCGGCTACTACGACGAGGTTCGTCTGAAAGCCGAAGCCGAGCGGCTGAAGGCGCAGGGCAACGAGGTCTACATCGGTCAGGTGCCGGCTTATTCCACACTGGGCTGGTTCGACGATCCGGTACTCAACACCATGCTCCGCTGGGACGATGACGATCTCGCCGGCACTGTCTTTCACGAGCTGGCGCACCAGCAGTTGTATCTGCAAGGTGACACCCGCTTCAACGAATCCTTCGCCAGCTTCGTCGAGCAGCAGGGGCTGCGTCAGTGGCGCGCGGCGCGTCATCAAGCGGCTGAAAGCAGCATTCGCAGCGAACGGGCTGATCAGTTCGCGGCCCTGATCCTCGCCACGCGCGAGCGCTTGCAGAAGCTTTACGCGAGCGGCATCGTCGAAGCCGAGATGCGCAGCGCGAAGCAGGCCGAGTTCGAGCGCCTGCGTGCCGACTACCGCCAGCTGCGTGATGGCCCCTGGCAGAGTTATGCCGGTTACGACGGCTGGATCGATGGCGAATTGAACAACGCCAAGCTGCTGCCGTTCGGGCTCTACCATCAGTGGCTGCCGGGCTTCGCGAAGCTGTTCGAGGAAGCCGGCGGCGACTGGCCGCGTTTCTACGCGGCGGCGAAAAAGCTGGCCGATGGCGAGCCGGCGCAGCGAGCCGCCACACTTGAAGTCCCTGACCCATCCGCGACGCCATGACCCGCATCCACATTCCCGTGCCGCTGACCGTCGGCGCCAGCCTCGATCTGCCCGATGACGCGGCACGCCACGTCGCCCAGGTGCTGCGCATGAAGATCGGCGAGCCGCTGACACTGTTCAACGGTGACAGCGGCGAATACGCGGCGACGATCACGGCCACCGGCCGGCGCGATGTCTCGGTCAGCGTCGACCGCTTCGAGCCGGTTGATCGCGAATCGCGGCTCGACATCACGCTGGCGCAGTGCGTGTCGAAAGGCGAGCGCATGGACTACACGGTGCAGAAGGCGGTCGAGCTGGGCGTCACCCGCATCCTGCCGCTGCTATCCGAGCGCAGCGTGGTCAAGCTCGACGCCGAGCGCTGGGACAAGAAGCTGGAGCACTGGCGCGGCATCGCCGTCTCGGCCTGCGAGCAGAGCGGCCGCACCCGGCTGCCGGAAGTGCTGCCGGTGCAGAAGCTCGAGGCCTGGCTGGCGAGCAGCGATCAGGCACTGCGCCTGGTGCTCGCGCCGACCGAGTCAGTGTCGCTGCGCAGTTTGCCGGCAGCCACGAAGATCGCGCTGCTGATCGGCCCGGAAGGCGGGCTGTCGGATAACGAAATCGCCGCTGCGCGCCGCGCCGGCTGCGTCGGCATCGGCCTTGGGCCGCGGGTGTTGCGGACCGAGACGGCGGGCGTCGCGGCGCTGGCCGCGCTGCAGCTGCTCTGGGGCGATTTGGGCTGATTCAAGTTCCGATGCGAGCCTGAGGCGCATAATTGCGTAGGTCCGAACCTCCGCAAACCGCCATGCTGATCACCAACGCCATCCTCATCAACGAAGGCCGCCGCTTCGAGGCGGATCTGCTGATTCGCGGCGAGCGCATCGAAAAGATCGCGCCGAAGATCACGGCTCCGGCCGGCGTCGAAGTGTTCGATGCCAAAGGCCGCCTGCTGCTGCCTGGCCTGATCGACGACCAAGTCCATTTCCGCGAGCCGGGTCTGACCACGAAGGGCGATCTGGCCAGCGAATCGGCCGCTGCCGTCGCCGGTGGCGTGACCAGCTTCATGGACATGCCGAACGTCAATCCGCAGACGATCACTCGCGCCGCACTCGCCGACAAATACCGCATCGCCGCCGGCCGCACCTTCGCGAACCACGCGTTCTACATGGGCACCACCAACGACAATCTGAGCGAGCTGGAAGCGCTGCAGAAGGGCGAGGCCTGCGCGATCAAGATCTTCATGGGGGCATCCACAGGCAACATGCTGGTCGACAACCCGGACACGCTCGACAAGATCTTCCAGCGCGCGCCGGTGATGATCGTCACCCATTGCGAAGACACGCCGATGATCAAGATCGCCGAGGACGCGGCGCGCGAGAAGTACGGCGAGGACGTGCCGTTCTCCGAGCATCCGTACATCCGCTCGGCGGCGGCCTGCTACAAGTCCACCGAGCTGGCCGTCGGCCTGTCGGACAAGCACGGTACCCGGCTGCATGTGCTGCACATGACGTCGGCGAGCGAGCTGCACTTCTTTGCCAAGGGCGATGCGCGGACCAAGCGGATCAGTGTCGAGGCCTGCGTCCATCACCTGTATTTCGACGAGTCCTGGTACGCGACCTTGGGCTCGAAGCTGAAGTGCAATCCGGCAGTGAAATCGGCGACCGATCGCGAAGCGCTGATCGCTGCCGTGCGCGATGGCGTCATCGACATCATCGCCACCGACCATGCGCCGCACACCGCTGCCGAGAAGGCCAACAGCTACTTCAAGGCGCCGAGCGGCCTGCCGCTGGTGCAGCACTCGCTGCTGGCGTTGATGGAACTGGTCGAGCGCGGCGAACTGCCGCTGGAGACCGTCGTGCAGCGCGCCTGCCATACGCCGGCCGAGCGCTTCGGCGTTGTCGATCGCGGCTATCTGCGCGAAGGTGGCTATGCCGATCTGGTGGTCGTCGATCCGAACGGCGTCACCGATGTGACTCCGGAAAGCCTGCGCTACAAGTGCGGCTGGTCGCCGTTCGACGGCCATCGCTTCAAGGCGCGCATCGACGCGACCTGGGTCAACGGCAAGCTGGTCTATCGCGATGGTGTGCTGCGTCCGCAGGCCTTCGGTCAACGGTTGCAGTTCGCGTGAGCGCGGCGTTGCCGCCCACGCCTTGCGCGTGGGCGATGAAGACGGCGGGCGAGCGCGCCTATCACGATGCTGAGTGGGGCCGCCCGGTTCATGACGACAAGCTGCTGTTCGAGTTCCTGATCCTCGAAGGCGCGCAGGCGGGCTTGAGCTGGTCGACGATCCTCGCCAAGCGCGACAGTTATCGCCGCGCTTTCCATGGCTTCGATGCGAAGAAGATCGCTGCCTATACCGATGCCGATCGCGAGCGCCTGATGGCCGACGCCGGCATCGTCCGCAACAAGCTCAAGATCAACGCGACCATCGGCAATGCGCAGGCTTACCTCAAGCTTTGCGAGGAGCACGGCAGTCTCGATGCCTGGCTGTGGAAGCATGTCGATGGCAAGCCGATCGTCAATCGCTGGACCGACATGAAGCAGGTGCCGGCGCGCACCGAGCTGAGCGACACGATCAGCAACGCGCTGCTCAAGCGCGGCTTCAAGTTCGTCGGCACGACGATCATCTACGCCTATCTGCAGGCAGTGGGCGTGGTCGACGATCACCTGATCGGCTGCCCGTCGAAATCAAACTGAGCTGGCGATGAGCGCAATCCTGCTGTTGGCCCTGTGTCTGGGCATCGGTCTTGCCATGGCGCGCGATCAGCGCCTGCCGCCGGGCGCGCCTCAGGCGCTGAATTTCTGGATCGTCAACGTCGCGCTGCCGGCGCTGATCCTGGTCGAGATTCCCAAGCTGCACTTCACGCGCGAACTGTTGTTCCCGGCGATAGCCCCCTGGTTCGTGTTCTTCGGCGCGATCGCGGTGTTCAGTTACACCGGCCGCCGCCGCAACTGGAGCCGTGGCACCACCGGCGCGATGATCCTCACCTGCGGCCTCGGCAACACGGCCTACATGGGCCTGGCGATGATCGAGGCGCTGCGCGGGCCGGAACTGGTCGGCGCGGCGGTGATCGCCGACCAGTTCGGTTCGTTCACGATGCTGTCGATCGGTGGCGTGATCGTCGCCGCCTATTTTTCCGGCGCGCAGCCGACGGCGGCGCAGATCGTCCGCCGGGTGTTCGGTTTCACACCGTTCCTGGCGCTGGTGATCGCGCTGGTGCTGTGGCCACTCGGCGGTCTGCCGGAAATCCTGCAGACCGTGCTGACCCGCATCGGCCAGACGCTGACGCCGCTGGCGCTGTTCTCGGTCGGCCTGCAGCTGAAGTTCCGCGGCATCGGCGAGAACCGCCTGACTCTGCTCGGCGGCCTCGGCTGGAAGATGCTGTTCGCGCCGCTGCTCGTCTGGGGCACGGCCCTGGCGCTGCGCCTCGATATCAACGGACCGATCGCGGTCGCCGGCATCCTGCAGTGCGCGATGCCGCCGATGGTCACCGCCGGCATCCTCGCCGAGCAGTACAAGCTCAATCCGAGCCTGGCGAATCTGGTGATCGGCATCGGCACGGTGCTGTCGCTGATCACGCTGCCGCTGGCGTCGATGCTGCTGTAGCGATTACTTCGTCGTGGCTTGAAGCTGCTGGACCGCCGCATCGATGCGCTGCTTGAGCAGACCGCGTCCCAGTTCTGCGCTCGCCTTGTCCGGCCGGCCGGACGAGCCCGGTCCCGGCGCGGTCTGATACGGCGCCCAGCTTTCAGGTGAAAGCAGCTTGGTGCGGATCAAGTCCGGCGCCACCGAAAGCAGCTCCGAGGTATCGACCAGCCCGGCGTGATCGCCGGCATCGGCTGGATCGGCACCGAGTGCCTTCAGGCGGTCGGCGAGCGAGGCGGGTGAGCCAGGATCGTAATAGCGGTTCAGGCTGATCAGCTGCACGCCGCGTGAAGCGAGCGTCGCATTCAGTCGCTTGACCAGCGCGTCCTGCACCGGCTGGCTGCCGCCGTGATCGCCGAGCAGCGCGATGCGCGTGAAGCCGGCGACGGCGAGGCTGCTCACCTCGTCTTCGAGCACCGCGTTCAGGGTCGACTCGCGCAGGCTGATCGTCCCCGGCCATTGCATGTGCGCACTACGTGGCGCAAAGCCGCCGGCTGGCGAGAACGGCACCAGTGGCGCGACCAGGGTATTGCCGGCTTCGATGGCGATCGCATCCGCGGCCGCGACGACGATGCGGTTGTGCTTGGCGAAGGCCATCGCCGGGCCGTTCTGCTCGATGCCGCCGATCGGCAGCAGCACCGTCGTCGCGCCGGCCTTGATCCGCGCGGCCAGCTCCGGCCAGGTCATGTCCTCGATGCGCATGCCGGCAGGCTCGGCCGCAGTCGCGTGCGGGATCGCCAGCATCAACAGGCTGGTCACAAGCAGCGCAGCCGTTGCCGCACGAGCCGGCCTGTTCAGCAGCTTCCAGGCAGCAACGAAAGGCTGGAACATCATCTGCCGCACCGAATGCCATTGCGGTTCGCTGCCATCGCCAAAGCCCATCGCCGTCACTTCGTTGTGCTTGGCCGGGATGTGCAGCGAGCCGTACCAGCGATCCCAGCAACCGAGCTCGAAGCCGCGGTTCTTGCCCCAGTGGCGTGGGTCGGCCGAGTGGTGGATCTGATGATGCGCCGGGCTGATCCACCAGCCGTCGAGCGGCCCGTAACGGAACCAGACCTGCCAGTGCTTGAGGTTGGCGATCAGGCCGGACAGGCCGATGACGAAATTCAGCCCCAGGAAGCTGAACGCGGTGACCGCGTCGGCATACAGGTACAGGAACAGGCCGGTGACTGGCGCGGTGGTCAGCGCTGGCACCGACAAGGTCACCAGCAGATCGACCGGATGGACGCGGAAGGCCGTCACCGGCGTCAGTACTTCGGCCGAGTGATGCACCTTGTGGAATTCCCAGAGCAGTTTCGATTCGTGCAGCAGGCTGTGGGCGATCCAGCGGCCGAGGTCGTAGGCGATGAAGAAAAGCACCGTGTAGGCGATGCGCGAAGCGAGACCGGCAGTCCAGGCCGGGCCGGTGCCGAGACCAAGCTGGAACAGATCGCGGGCGCGGTCCGCGCACCAGGCGGCCGACAGCAGCAGCGGCCCGATCAGCACCGTGAACACTACGGCGTTTACGAAGTAGTAGCGGTAATCGGCCCGTGCCGAATCATGCCACCACTGCGCGCGGCTGAAGTGCTTGGCAAAGAACTCCTGGATCGCACCGGGTGCGGCGCGCTCGAAGTAGCGCCAGCCGAGCCAGCCGAACAGCAGGCTGGTGAGCAGATACGGCAGATACAGCGGCGACTGCGGGTCGAACGGGAACAGCAACGCGCGCAAGAACGGCTTGCTGAACAAATTCAGCCATTCGACGAGTTGGGGTTGCAGTTCGCTGGCGGACATCGGGCGCGCTGGTGGGGAAACCAGACTCGATTATCACGCCGCAGCGGCAATGCGGTGCCGCGCGCCGATTGGCGGCGGCAGTCCGCTGCCGATCAGGATGCCGGAGGGCGCATGCGTGCCCTCCGGCGTTCCGGGTTCAGCCCTTGGCCGCAGCCCGATCGAGATCCTGGTAGTAGTCGGACAGGATCTTCGCCACTTCCGGACGCGAGAACTCCGGCGGCGGCGCAATGCCCTTGCCGAGCATCTCGCGGACCTTGGTGCCGGACAGGTTGATGAAGTCGTCCGGCGTGTGCTCCGGTGCTTCGCGCATCATCACCACCTGGTTGAGCTTCTTGCTCCAGGCGGTGTTGTCGGCGCCGAAGATCTCGATTTCCAGCGCGCCCTTGGGCACGCTTTCGAAGATCGTCTGCGCATCGAACGGGCCGTAATAGCTGCCGACACCGGCGTGGTCGCGGCCGACGATCAGGTAATTGGTGCCCATGTTCTGGCGGAAGATCGCGTGCAGTACGGCTTCGCGCGGGCCGGCGTAGAGCATGTCGAAACCGTAGCCGCAGACCATCACGGTGTTCGGCTCGAAGTACAGCTCGACCATCTTGCGGATGGCGGCGTCACGGACGTCGGCTGGAATGTCGCCGGCCTTCAGCTTGCCGAGCAGCATGTGGATGACGATGCCGTCGGCGTTCAGGCGCTCCTTGGCCATGCGGCACAGTTCTTCGTGCGCGCGGTGCATCGGGTTGCGGGTCTGGAAGGCGACGACCTTCTTCCAGCCGCGCTTGGTGATCTCGGCGCGGATTTCGACGGCAGTGCGGAAAGTGTCCGGGAACTCGGCCGGGAAGTAGCTGTAGTTCAGCACCTGGATGTTGCCGGACAGCAGCGTATTGCCCAGCGTGGTGAAGGTGCCGACACCCGGATGCTTGGGATCGAGCGTGCCGAAGATCTTCTCCGCCATCAGCGTGATCTGCTCGCTGCTGACCGTTTCGACGGCGGCGACGTCCATCACCGCCAGCACCGGATGACCGTCGACGTTCGGATCGCGCAGGGCAATGCGGCTGCCGGCCTTGATCGAGGTGTCGCTGGTGAGGTTGACGATCGGCACCGGCCAGAACAGGCCGGCGGTGGTCTTCATGTCCTTGGCGACGCTGAGTGCGTCGGCGAGGTTCATGTAGCCGCTCAGCGGGTTGAAGTAACCGGCGCCCATCATCACCGCGTTGGCGGCAGCGGCCGAGTTCAGCAGCAGCGAGGGCAGGGTTTCGGCTTCCTTGGCGAGCGCGGCGCGCTTGGCATCGTCAGCGACGTACAGCGGATTCAGTTCGGTGGAACCGTGCGGCTTGATCATGGCGTTCAACTCGTTGGAATAGGGACGTTCAGGCTTTGATGATGCCGCGCGCAGCGAGCAGGGCGAGGACGGCCTCGACTTCCTGCTGCAGGCTCATTTCGGCGGTGTGCAGCAGCAGCTCGGGGGCGACCGGCGCTTCGTAGGGATCGCTGATGCCGGTGAAGTTCTTGATCAGGCCGGCGCGGGCCTTCTTGTACAGGCCCTTGGGATCGCGCTTCTCGGCTTCTTCGAGAGGCACTTCGACATAGACCTCGATGAAGTCCATGCCGGCTTCGGCGTGCAGCGCACGCACCACGTCGCGATCGGCGCAATACGGCGAGACGAAGCTCGACAGCACGATCACGCCGGTATCGACGTACAGCTTGGCGATCTCGCCGATACGGCGGATGTTCTCGGCGCGGTCTTCGGCAGTGAAGCCGAGGTTCTTGTTGATGCCGAGGCGGATGTTGTCGCCATCCAGGCGATAAGCCAGATGACCGCGTTCGTGCAGCACCTTCTCGAGCGCGACAGCGATCGTGCTCTTGCCCGAGCCGGACAGGCCGGTGAACCAGATCGTGGCGCCTTTCTGGCCGAGCAGCTGGCCGCGTTCGGCACGCGTCACTTCGCCTTCATGCCAGGTCACGTTGGTTGCTTTCTGCTCGGTCATGCTCGGATCACTGAGGGATGGGGAAACGCGAGTGTAGGGATGACGGCCACATATAGATAATGGAAAATACGCATGTGATCGATCTCTATCGTTCATGTCAGCCGGGCCGCGCTCGGGGAGCCGCATGAATCTGAATCACCTGTCGATCTTTCAAGCGGTGGCCGGGGCGGACAGCATCAGCCGTGGTGCCGAACAGCTGCACATCAGCCAATCAGCAGTTTCCAAGCAGCTGGCCGACTTCGAGCAGGCGCTGGGTTTGAAGCTGTTCGACCGCCTGCCACGCGGTGTTCGGCTGACCGAGCCGGGGCGCCTGCTGCTCGGCTATGCCAACCGCCTGTTCGCGATCGAAGCGGAGGCCGAGCGGGCGCTGGTCGATCTGCGCCAACTGGTTCGCGGCCGGATCATCATCGGTGCCAGCCGCACCATCGGCAGCTATCTGCTGCCCGAGCGGCTGGCCGCGTTCCGTCGGCAGCATCCGGGTGTCGAGCTGGAGTTGCAGGTGGACAACACCAACACCATCGAACGGCGTCTGGTCGGCGGCGAAATCGACCTTGGCTTTACCGAAGGCGTGGTCAACGATGCGCAGCTCGATTACGCGATCTTCGCCCAGGACGAACTGGTGCTGATCGCCCATCCGGCACATGCCGCCGTGCTGCAGGCGCCGTTGTCGGTCAGCGATCTCGAAAGCTTTCCGATGCTGATGCACGAGATCGGCTCCGGCACTCGCGAGGTGACCGAAATTGCGCTCGCCAATCGCAAGATCCGCATCCGCCCGGCGATGACCCTGGCCAGCACCGAGGCAATCAAGCAGACGGTGGCAGCCGGCGCCGGCCTGGCGTTCCTTTCGGCACTGTCGATCCAGACCGAGCTGGATGCAGGACGTCTGGTCGTGGTGCCGGTCAAGGCCTTGCGGATCCGGCGGCCGCTGTATCAGGTGCGCTTGCGGACGGCTACGCCGGGTCCTTCGCTGCAGGCTTTTCTGGACGCGCTGAAGGCGCGCTGACGCCGGCGATTGCCAGGCTCGGGATCAGCTTCAGGACGCGGGGATCTGTTGAATTGGTGCCGGCGGCGGGATTCGAACTCGCGACCGCTCGATTACAAATCGAGTGCTCTACCAACTGAGCTACACCGGCCAAGTCAAACAGCGGCGAGATATTAACCCAATCGCAGCGCTTGCCGGCCGTCGATCGGGATGCCCGATGTTCATCGCACTAGCCCTGCACTGCCGACAGCAAAGGTCAGCAGGGCAGGGATGACGTCTGGATCGATGGGCTGCTCAGGCGGCAGCCGTCATCTCGATGACGGTCAGGAACTCGTAGTCGCGGAAGCGATGCTTGAGCTTGCTTTCGATATCGCCAAGGCGATCGGCGGCGACCTGGACCTTGATCTGCACGGCCGGGCGCTTGCCGGTTTCATCGATGCTGACTTCGCAGTGGCCGCAGCCATCGATGATCTTGGTCGATTCCTCGTTGGCGATCTGGCGCATGGTCAGCAGACGTAGCGCGGGCTTGTTGATCTTGCCGACCGCGGTCATCGGAATCTGCGTCAGCGCAATGATGTCGATCGGCACGGCGGCGCGTTCCTGCACCTTGTCCTTGCACAGCGCCAGCAGTTCTTCGCGCGAGGCGCTGTGGCCTTCCTTGAACTGCACGTAAGCGATCGGCATCTCGCCCTTGGACGAATCCGGACGGCCGACGGCGGCGGCGATCTGCACCGCCGGATGGCAGACCAGCACTTCCTCGATCATCTTCGGATCGATGTTGTGGCCGCCGCGGATGATCACGTCCTTGGCGCGGCCGAACAGCCAGATGAAGCCGTTGGCGTCGACGGTGCCGAGATCGCCGGTATTGGCCCAGCGCAAGCTGCCGGGCATGCCTTTGACGAAGAACTCGTCATCGAGGCTGGCATCGGCGTAGCCCGGCGTGACGTTCGGTCCGCCGATCACCAGCACGCCGCGTTCTCCGGGTTCGCAGATGCGGACCAGCTTGTTGTCGGCGTCGACTTCGATCGCCATCACCGGGTGCCAGGGCAGGCAGCGGCCGACCGAGCCGGCGACCGGTTCGCTGCCGTCGTCCAGATGCCCGGAGACCGCACCCTGGATTTCCGACATGCCCCACAGCTCGCGCAACCAGATGCCGAAGCGGGCGTGGAAGGCGCGCAGCAGTTCCACCGGAATGGTGCTGCCGCCGGCGTTGAAGCTCTTGATGCAATGACCTTCGGAAGAACTGTCCGGCAGCGCCAGGATCGCGGCTGCAGTGGCCGGCGTGGCGATCAGGCTGGATACGCGATGGCGACGGGCGATGTCCCAGAAGTTGCGAACCACGGCCTGGCTGCGGAAGCCGTCGGTGGTCAGGGTCAGCAGGGTCTGGCCGTAGAGGATGGCGCGCAGCGACAGGATCACGCCGCCGCCGACATGGAAGTTCGGCATCGCATGGCCGACCACGCCTTCCGAGCTTGGGTCAGCGAGCGCGCCCATGATCCAGGCGGCGAGCAACTGGCCGCGATGCGTCATGCGCACCAGCTTCGGTGCCGCTGTGGTGCCGCCAGTTGGCAGATAGACCGCTTCCGCATGCGGATCGCTCGGTGGCGTGAAGCCCAGGCCCGGTTCCTGCGCAGCGACGGTCGCCGAGAAATCATCAGCGGCATCGTCGCCATTGACGATCAGCACGCGCTTCAGCGTCGGCACCAGGCTCTTGATCTCGTCGAGACGATCCCAGGCGCCGGCGCCGTACCGCCGCGTGGTGGTGACCAGCACCGTGCTCTTCGCCGCATTCATGATCGACGCGATCTGGCGCGTCTCCAGATAAGGATTGATCGGATTGGAGATGCCGGCCGTGGCGCCGCCCCAGGCGGCGATCAGCGCTTCGGGAAGCATCGGCAGGATGATCGACACGCTGGCGCGCTCGCTGCCGGAGATGGCGCGGAACAGGCGGGCAGCCTTCTCGATCGAATCGATCAGCTCGCGGTAGCTGATTACGCGGGGCGCATCGGCGGCATCGGCTGAAGCTAGATGGATGATCGCCGCCTTGTCCGGCGTGCGTGCGGCCGACGCGCGAATGCAGTCATAGATCGAGATGCCCGGCAGCAGCAGCTCGGGCGCAATCGCTTCTACGGCGGCGATGTCGGCCGTGCTGCGCAGATGCACGCGTGCCAGTTGGCCGGCTTTCGGCGAGCAGCCTTCGATCCATAGCGGCTGACCGGCAGCGGTCATCGATTCAAGCGTGGTCATCTCTCTCTCCTTATTCATGTAGGCCCGCGTTGGTCGTCAAACCTTGTTTTTGCAAGGCTGCCAGTTGCCCGGAAGGACTGCGATCGGAAACGCGGATTTTTTTTGTGCAAAGCAGCAATTAATTATGCTTGCTTACTATCTTACAGCGCGACTAAACATGATTCATCCTGGACCGCATACAACAAGGTAGTGGGTTGCGCTCAGTTCGGGGGGCGACGCGGCCAATTGAAGAAAGCACTTAAAAATATGCTTGATTCAGTGAATCCAGACGATGTTGACGGACGTACAAGCCATGTCAAAGTAATGAATGGCATTTACTGAAAAAGGGTAGACGAAGATAAAACGCTGAATTTCCGATTCAGTTGTTGCATGGCCAATTTTAATAAAGTACGATGCCATACGAGTTTGAGAAGGCGCTCGAAAGCGCATGCCAGACCGAGTGGTTTGTAGGGAACCGGCGCAAGCCGGCGAGGCAGACCAGGCGGTACGCAGGCAGCGACTCGAAAGAGATCGCGCCGCTCAATAACAAAAGTCAGTCAAGTGCGGAGGGGGGTGCAAGTGAACGAAAGTATGCTTCGGCGTCTGGGATGGGCGGTGCTGGTCAATTCCGCGCTCATGGGACAGGCCGCTGCTCAAGGCGACAGTGATCTCGATGCGATTCTCGGTCCGTCCGAGTCGCCGACGGAGTCAACACCTCCTGCCAGTGCACCGGCCTCGGCCGAAGCCGCACCGGCACCGGTTGCCAGCGAGCCAGCTCCTGCCGCAACTGCGCCGGAAGCTGCTGCTGCCCAGCCTGCTGCTGCAGAAGCCGTGGCTCCTGAGGCCGCAGCGTCGGGCCCACGCACCGTCAAGAATCGTCTGACCGAAGAGATCGTCGTCACTGCTGAAAAGCGTGAAGAGAATCTTCAGGAAGTGCCGACGTCCGTCTCGGCATTCAGTGGTGCGGCACTCGACGCCAAGGGCGTCGCCGACATCAAGGATCTTCAGCTGATCACGCCGGGTCTGCAGTACGACTCGATGGCCAGCTACTCGATCATCTTCATTCGCGGTATCGGTGGCGACGCCTTCCAGGCCGGCGTCGATTCCTCGGTTGCCACCTATATCGACGGCCTCTATCTGCCGTTCACGTTCTCGGCCGCTCAGGCGCTCGGCGACGTCAAGCAGATCGAAGTGCTGAAGGGTCCGCAGGGTTCCCTGTATGGCCGCAACGCCATTGCCGGCGCGATCACGATCAAGCTGAAAGAGCCGACCAAGGATTTCGCAGCCAGCGTGCTGGCGCAGTACGGCAACTACAACGACGCGAAGACCAAGGTTTCGGTCTCCGGTCCGGTGCCGTTCACCGATCAGACGCTGCTCTATAGCGCCTCGTTCGTGTACCAGAATCGCGATTCCTACACCACGAACTTCTATGATCCGAAGGAGCCGGACTACCACTCCTATCGCAACCGCGGCTATCGCGGCGCGCTGCAGTGGGATCCGATCGACGACATGCAGTTTGGCGTCGCGTTCTACGATCTGAAGTCCCAGGATCCGGATTCGGTTGCCACCAATCTGTTGACCGTCGCGCCGCTGTTCAAGGCAGTGCTGACGCCGAACACGGAAAAGAACAAGAGCGGCAACGTCAGCAGCATCGGCGTGTTCGCCCGTACCCGCATCTTCTCGGCCTATGCCGAAAACAAGATGTCGGACTACTTCGATGCCAAGCTGATCTACGGCAAGACCGCTGCAAACAGCACCATCCTGTTCGACTATGACTCGGCACCGGAACCGGTGCTCGACATCAGTGCCGTTCCGAACCGCGCCAACTCCGAATCGTTCGAGCTGATCTTCACCTCGAGCGCGGAAGCGACGCCGGATTGGCTCGAGTATGTCGGCGGTTTCTATTATGAAAGCACCAAGAAGACCGGCCGTTACCCGGCAACGGTCGATCCGCTGGCCTATGGCCTGAACATCGCCGGCTCAGCAGTGCTGGGTGGTCCACCGGTGCTTTGCCAGATCTACGCCAACATCGGCGGCGATTGCAGTGCCAACGCGGATACCAACAAGAACATCCTGGTCAACGTTCCGATCTACGGTGGTGTTGCCAACAAGGCCAAGTCGTTCTACGGCCAGCTGACGTTCCATATCACCGAGAAGTTCTCGGTGGTTGCCGGAGGTCGTGCTTCCCGTGAAGACACCAAGCTGCTGTTTGCCGGTGTCGGCGTCAAGCTGGTCATTCCGCAGCTGGGCGGTGGTGTGCTGACCACGCCGCAGCTGAACGCAATCCAGTACGCCCCGCAGCAGAAGACGTTCCAGAGCTTCACGCCGACGGTGGGTCTGAACTACAAGCTGACCGACGACGTCCTGCTCTATTACAAGTATTCGGAAGCCTTCAAATCGGGCAACTATAACGGCCTGAACATCAACAACCCGCCGACGCGCGTCGAGCCTGAACTGGCGTCGAGCAACGAACTGGGCTTCAAGTCGTCGCTGCTGGAAGATCGCTCGCTCAAGCTCAACGGTGCAGCGTTCCTCACCACGATCAGCAATGCGCAGCTGCAGACGCTGTCTCTGACCAGCGGTGGCGTGACCAAGCTGCAGAACGCCGGTTCGTACTCGGTCTACGGTGCGGAAGGCGAAGTCAACTGGTTTGTCACCGATGCGCTGGTGCTCGGCCTGACCGGTGTGTATCTGAAGGGTACCTACAACAACTTCACTGGCCAGGGCTTCAACGATCTGTACCTGAATCAGAACAACATCGACTTCAGCGGCAAGACCACGGTCCGTACGCCGAAGTTCACCGGTACTGCTTCCGCCAACTACACCTTCCCGTTCTTCTTCGGACTGGATGCTGAACTGGCTGGTGACGTGTACTACACCTCGGGCTTCTACTACACCGCCAACAACTCTCTCGAGCAGCCGTCGTACTACCTGCTGAATGCGCGCTTCGGTGTCTATGACCCGCGCTCGCGCGTTCGTGTGACCTTGTACGGCAAGAACCTGAACGACGACACGTATTACACCAACGCCTATCGCCAGGATTTCGGCGACACAGTGATCTGGGCCAATCCGCGTACGTACGGCGTGACCGTGTCGTGGGAATACGGCAGCTAAGACGACTGGACTCAAGAACAGTTGCTTAACTGCCAATAATCAAGTTGGGGAGAATTAAAATGAATCGCCCAGGAACCGGTCTCTTGAAGATCGTTGCGGTAATCGGAACATCGATCGTTTCAGCAGCTGCTTCTGCTTATGACGGTCCTTATGTAGGTATGCAGTTCGGCATCAACAAGGCTGATGACATCAGCTTTGATCTGGCCGGTACCCGGACCCTCCTCACTCAGCCGCCCGTCATCGTGGAGTTGCCGCAGATCCAGAACAGCGGCCCTGCCGGTGACTACGGATTCGAGAAGAACGTGCTCGGCCAGTTCGTGGTCGGCTACAAGTTTCCGATCGGCATCCGTCCGGAATTCGAACTGTCGCTGCGTCGCGAGCGTGCCAATTCGATCACCAACCCGGATGGCAGCATGCCGGACCCGAAGGGCACGCGTCTGACGACGGTGTCGGGCTTTGCGAACCTCTGGTACGACTTCTTTCCGTCCTGGCGGATCCACCCGTACATCGGTGGCGGCGGCGGCATCAATCGTTTCATTCTGAATAACGCACAGACCAACGCGCTTCAGGTGTTGCTGGCCAACAACAACGGCGACCTCGGTGCAAACCCCGAATCGCGGAAAGCGGACGATGCCCGGTTTGGCTATCAGTTCGGTGGCGGTATCCAGGTTGACGTGTTCAAGGGCATGACCCTCGGCATCGACTACCGCAACATGCGTTCGGCGAAGGCTGATTTCTATCCCTATGTGGACCAGCCGCAGACCTATCTACGTGGACGCTACAAGACGGAATCGCTGACCTTCTCGGTCAAGTACTACTTCGTGCAGCCGCCGCCGCCGCCTGCGCCGCCGGTCGCCGAGCCGGAGCCAGCCGTGGTTCCAGTCGCTGCGCCTGTTGATACGGACGGTGACGGCGTGGTTGACGGAGTGGACCAGTGCCCTGATTCGCCGCCGGGCAGCGTGGTGGACGAAACGGGTTGCCCGCCGCCGCCACCGGCGCCGGTCTGCAAGACGCCGGGTCCTGGCGAGAAGATCTCGCTGGCGGGTTGCGGAACGGGTGACAACATCGTGCTGAAGGGT
>NZ_CAISIQ010000211.1 GCF_903885465.1 uncultured Nevskia sp. | reverse complement strand
TCAGCTAGGTGGAGCTGACCCAGATGTATCTGGCGCGCCTGAAGAAGCACAACGGCAAGCTCAACTGCGTGGTGACCATGCTCGACGATCTCGCGCTGGCCCAGGCGAAGAAGGCCGATGCCGAACTGGCGGCCGGCCATGATCGCGGCCCGTTGCACGGCATTCCCTGGGGCGCGAAGGACATCATCTCGGTCAAGAACTACCGCACCACCTGGGGCTCCGGCGCCTACAAGGACCAGGTATTCGACTACGACGCCAGCATCGTAGAAATGCTCACCGACGCCGGCGCGGTCTGTCTCGCCAAGCTGTCCACCGGCGAACTGGCCGGCGGCGATCGCTGGTGGGGCGGTCGCACCAACAACCCCTGGAAGCTTGATGAAGGCGCCAGCGGCTCCTCGGCCGGACCCGGCTCGGCAACGGCCGCCGGCTGCGTGCCGTTCGCGATCGGCACCGAAACCGGCGGATCGATCCTGAGCCCATCGGCGCGCTGCGGCGTCACCGGCCTGCGGCCGACCTTCGGCCGCGTCAGCCGCTACGGCGCGATGGCGCTGAGCTGGACCCAGGACCGTCTCGGCCCGATGTGCCGCTCGGTGGAAGACTGCGCCGTGGTCATGAGCGTGATCGCCAAGCCCGATGGCCGCGATCTGTCGGTCAGCGATATCCCGTTCAACTGGGACGCGACCCTGGACTGGCGCAAGCTCAGAGTCGGCTATCTGGCGCAGGCTTTTGGCGACGGCGACCGCCTGCCCAGCTGGAAGCAGAACGATCAGGCCACGCTCGCCCAGCTGCGCCGGATGGGGGTTGATCTGGTGCCGCTGAACGTGCCGGATTTCGATATCGAGCTGACCATGCTCAACGTCGAGGCCGCGGTCTACTTCGATGAACTGCTGCGCTCCGGCCGCGACAAGCTGATGACCGACAAGAGCCGCGCCGATCGCTTCCGGGTCAGCCGCATGATCCCGGCGGTGGACTACCTGCAATCGCAGCGCCTGCGCTCGATGATGATGACCCAGCTGGCGGCAGCGACGGCCGGTGTCGACGTCTACTTGGCACCGTCCACCAACGGCAATCCGCGCCTGCCGGAAGGGGCGACGGCACCGATCCCGGCACCGCCGCCGAACTACTCGCAGCAGCATTCGCAGATGGCCAACCTCGCCTGCTATCCCGGTCTGGCGCTGCCCAATGGCTTCGCCGAAACCGGCGCGCCGACCAGCGTGCTGTTCATGGCCCAGCCATTCGGCGAAGCTAAGCTGCTGGCACTGGCCAAGGCTTATCAGGATGCGACCGGCTTCCAGCTGAAGCAGCCGCCGGAGTTTGCGGTGGGCTGAGCCGGGCAGCACAGACATGAAAAGGGCCGCTCTCGCGGCCCTTTTCGACATTGCAGCTTGTGGTAGCAAACGCGGAATCAGGGATTCCAGCAGTTCGCCGGCTGATCGTTGATCGCCACCCAGTAGTGCTGGCTGCTACGAACATTGCCATAGGCGCGGAAGCCCCAGCCGCCGGACGGGTTGTCGTGGAATTCGGCCATCCGCCAGCCGCTGCCGAACGAGCTGCTGCACAGCTTGTCGCCGACCGACCGCGAGCGCAGCGCGTCGCCAAGAATCGGCAGGGTCGTCGTGATCTGGCCACCAAGCCAGCCGTCGTAGAACTCGGAGGGCGTTGCCGTGTAGGGAGGCCGCGGCGAACCGTCGTTCTTCACGCACAGCACCGGCAGGATGTTCTTGCAGCTGGTGTCGCCCTGATAGGGATTGCAGCCGTCCACCGCACCGCCATTGCAGCCCACCTGATCGATTCCGAACGCGCTGCTGTGGCCCAGCTTGGTCCAGGTCATTCCCTTGCCATCAGCCGCATGAGCGAGGGGTACCGAGCACAGCATGGCCAGCAGGGTCAGACGGATGGATCGCATGGGAGTCTCCTTGAGCGTGAGTCTGGGGTTGTTCGTTATGGATGCCGCGCTCGAACATTGACACCGCGTTGACTTTTTCACCCTGCAATCCGATTTTTTGACCACCCGCTCTTGTCGATTTGATCAGGCCCGCTGCTACTGCAGCACGGAAACCCTCAATACTTGAACCGCTCGCCCGGCAAGGCCGGTGTCAGCGGCGGCGCGCGGCGGGCATGGGTGGCCTGCTCGAAGCTGTAGCCGAGCGACAGCAGACGCGGCTCGCTCCACGGCCGGCCGAAGAACATCAGGCCGTAAGGCATGCCATCACTCCTGGTGAAGCCGGCCGGCACGATCAGCGCCGGGAAGCCGGTGTAGGCATGCAGCGGATTGTTCGAATGCGCCTTGGACCAGTCGGCGCCGAGGCTGGGAATGGCGAAGGTCTTGAACGGGAACACCAGCGCGTCGAGTTTCTCGCGATCGAGCAGTTCCAGGATCGCCTTGCGCACCTTCTCGCGCTGGGCGAGCGCCGCCACATAAGCCGGATTGTGATCGAGCGACGGCGCCTTGGCCGCGGCCAGGGTTTCCGGCTTCAGCTGGTCGCCGACCAGGCGAATGAGATCGTTCAGGCTGTGCACTGGCGCCGATGGCGGCAGCGCCGCGAAATAGACATCGTGAGTGATGCCGCGCTCGAAATCGGACAGCTTCGCGGCATCGACTTCGCGGCGCAGATCGGCCAACTGCGTGCGCGCAGGATCGACCACCGTCGCGCCGCTGGCTGCCAGCTTGCGTAGCGCGATCTCGACGCCGGCCAGGGTTTCCTGATGCTCAGGCCCGCTGGAGAACAGCTCGCGCAGCACGCCGATGCGCG
>NZ_CAISIQ010000210.1 GCF_903885465.1 uncultured Nevskia sp. | reverse complement strand
GGCATGGACGGCACGGTCATCGACGTGCGCGTGTTCACGCGTGAAGGCGTGAAGAAGGACAAGCGCGCGCTGTCGATCGAGGAAAGCGAACTGGCTGCGGTCAAGAAGGACTTCGGCGACCAGCTCCGCATCTTCGAGGACGACATCTACGATCGTCTGAAGAAGCTGCTCGTCGGCAAGAATGCCGATGGCGGCCCGCAGAAGCTCAAGAAGGGCGAGAAGGTCACGGCGGCCTATCTCGACGGCCTCGAGCGCGACAAGTGGTTCGAAATCCGCCTGCAGGATGATGAGGCGCAGACGCAGCTCGAAACGGCCGCCAAGCAGCTCAAGGATCAGCGTACCGAGTTCGACAAGAAGTTCGAGAA
This sequence comes from uncultured Nevskia sp., assembly GCF_903885465.1. Taxonomy (GTDB): domain Bacteria; phylum Pseudomonadota; class Gammaproteobacteria; order Nevskiales; family Nevskiaceae; genus Nevskia. Next base: position 1,356 of record NZ_CAISIQ010000210.1, on the reverse strand, counting down.
CAAGAAGCGCAAGATCCAGGCGGGCGACGAGCTTTCGCCGGGCGTGCTGAAGATGGTGAAGGTGTATCTGGCCGTGAAGCGCCGCGTGCAGCCGGGCGACAAGATGGCCGGCCGTCACGGCAACAAGGGCGTGATCTCGCAGATCGTGCCGGTGGAAGACATGCCGCACATGGCGGATGGCACCCCGGTCGACATCGTGCTGAACCCGCTGGGCGTGCCGTCGCGCATGAACATCGGTCAGCTGCTCGAAGTCCATCTCGGCTGGGCCGCGAAGGGCATCGGCAAGAAGATCGACGAGATGCTCAAGGGCCAGAAGGCGGTTGCCGAACTGCGCAAGTTCCTCGACAAGGCCTACAACAAGATCGGCAGCTACGAGCAGAAGGTCGATATCGATGCGCTGTCCGATACCGAGATCCTGACGCTGGCGCAGAACCTCACCGGCGGCATGCCGATGGCGACGCCGGTGTTCGACGGCGCCTCGGAAGAAGACATCAAGGGCATGCTCGAACTCGCCGGTCTTCCGACCACGGGTCAGGCACAGCTGGTTGATGGCCGCACCGGCGACAACTTCGCGCGCCTGGTCACCGTCGGCTACATGTACATGCTGAAGCTGAACCATCTCGTCGACGACAAGATGCATGCGCGTTCCACCGGTCCGTACTCGCTGGTCACCCAGCAGCCGCTCGGTGGCAAGGCGCAGTTCGGCGGCCAGCGCTTCGGTGAAATGGAAGTCTGGGCACTGGAAGCCTACGGCGCGGCCTACACGCTGCAGGAAATGCTGACCGTGAAGTCGGATGACACCAACGGCCGTACGCGCATGTACAAGGCGATCGTCGATGGCGATCACCGCATGCACGCCGGCATGCCGGAGTCGTTCAACGTGCTGGTCAAGGAAATCCGTTCTATCGGTCTCAACATCGAGCTCGAGCAGAACAACTGAGGCGACAGGTCACCTGTCTGAGACGCGCTGCCGAAAGGCGCCGTCTCGGACATCAGCAATCAGCCTACTAGCCTCAAGAATTGCGGTATTGCGGAGATAGACATGAAAGATTTCTTCAACCTGATGCGGGCCACCGAAGAGTTCGAAGACTTCGATGCCATCAAGATCAGCCTCGCCTCGCCGGAAACTGTCCGGTCGTGGTCGTTCGGCGAAGTGAAGAAGCCGGAAACCATCAACTACCGTACGTTCAAGCCGGAACGTGACGGCTTGTTCTGCGCGAAGATCTTCGGGCCGATCAAGGATTACGAGTGCTTGTGCGGCAAGTACAAGCGCCTGAAGCATCGCGGCGTGGTTTGCGAAAAATGCGGCGTCGAAGTCACCGTTGCCAAGGTGCGTCGCGAGCGCATGGGCCATAT
>NZ_CAISIQ010000209.1 GCF_903885465.1 uncultured Nevskia sp. | reverse complement strand
CGAGCTGCTGAATCGCTTCGGAGACATCGAGCTTCGGGTTGGCGCGGAAGGTTTCGGCGGCTGCCTTGACTGCCTTCTGGTCGCGCGGTGTGAACGCACGCAGCGCGTGCTGCACGCGATTGCCCAACTGGCCGAGCACGGCATCGGGCAAGTCCAGCGGGTTCTGGGTGACGAAGTAGACGCCGACGCCTTTCGAGCGGATCAGCCGCACTACCTGCTCGACTTTCTGGACCAGCGCTTTCGGCGCATCGGTGAACAGCAGGTGGGCTTCATCGAAGAAGAACACCAGCTTCGGCTTGTCGAGGTCACCGGCTTCCGGCAGGCGCTCGAACAGTTCGGACAACAGCCAGAGCAGGAACGTCGAATACAGCGCCGGCTTCTGGTAGAGGACATCGGCGGCGAGGATGTTGACGACGCCGCGGCCAGTCATGTCCTGGCGCATCAGGTCTTCGAGGTCGAGCGCCGGCTCGCCGAAGAAGCTTTCGGCACCGTCGGCTTCAAGCGCGATCAGCCCGCGCTGAATGGCACCAATCGAGGCTTTGGAGATCAGGCCGTAATCCGAGCCCAGCGTCTTGGCGTTCTCGGTAACATGATTGAGCGCCGCTTTCAGATCCTTCAGATCAAGCAGCAGCAGGCCGTTGTCGTCGCAGAACTTGAACACCAGTTGCAGCACCGCTTCCTGGACGTCGGAAAGATTCAACAGCCGCGCCAGCAACAGCGGCCCCATGTCGGAAATCGTGCCGCGCAGCGGATGGCCCTGGGTCCCGAACACGTCCCAGAACACCACCGGGTAGATGGTCGGCACGTAATTGGCGAGGCCGACCTGGGCGGCACGCTCGACCAGCTTCGGCTTGATCTCGCCGGCCATCGCCAGACCGGACAGATCGCCCTTGATATCGGCGGCGAACACCGGTACGCCGAGATCGGAGAACCCTTCGCAGAGGCTTTGCAGGGTCACAGTCTTGCCGGTGCCGGTGGCGCCAGCAATCAGGCCATGACGGTTGCCGTACTTCGCCAGCAACCATTGCTGTGCGCTGTCTGCGTCCGCGCCTTTGCCGATGAGTATCTGGTTGTCCATGCCGTAGCGCTCGCGAGTGGAATCGTTCGCTAGCTTCGGGGCTCAGCGCGCTGAAAGCCAGTCCAGCAGGCGGTTGCGTTCGGCAACCGTGCTGCGTTCAAAACGTCGACGGGCTGATGCCGCTTCGCCGTCATGCCAAAGCACGGCTTCTTCGATGCTGCGCGCGCGACCGTCATGCAGCAGCGCATAAGGCGGCCGACGTACTGCGTGGCCCAGCCCCCACAGCGGCGCGGTGCGCCAGCGCGACGGCTGAACCTTGCCGGACACGCTGCGATCGGCCAGTCCCGGGCCAAGATCATGGCGGCGCAGATCGGTATACGGCGCGATGCTGGCAAGCCCTTCGATGCCGCTGACCGGCAGGCTGTTGCGATGACAGTTTGCGCAGCCATGCCGTTCGAACAGCGCGAGTCCGGCTTTCTCATATGGCTGTTCCAGTGCCGGCGACTCTGGCATTGCTAGTAACCGTTGATAGGCGATGACGGCCGCCAGAAACTCATCCGAAACTTCTGGCTCGCCGCCGGACTCGGCCGCGCGGCAGCGGGTATCCGCCGCTCCGCAGTCGTCCTGTGCAAAGTCCGCCGAGGTCAGCCCCATGTCCTGCGCGAATGCCTGCGCCGTCTGCGCGGCCAGCGAGGGCACATTGCCCTGCCAGCCGAAACGGCCAGTCGCGCTGTCACCAGCGACTGGCACGGCATCGAGCAGGCCGCTGCCGAACAGCGCCGGCGCCAGTCGCGGCTTGATGACCGTGTCGTTTCGCAGCGGGCCTAGCCGCATCTCCTCGAAACGGTACGTCGGCACCCGCAATGACCACGGCTGGCCATCCGGATACCGGCCACGCCGCTCGGTATAGCTCAGGCGTATCTGTGCCTCCGGCTGATAGCTGTCGATCGCCGCGGTGTTCAGCACATGGCCATAAGAAGGATCGGCTGCCTTGCCGTCGGGGCCACCGAGCTGGACCACCATCGAAACCGGGATCAGGCCGGGCTCGACCGCCGTCCGGGCGCGGGCGCCGTTGCTGTGGCAGGCATCACAGCTTGCGGCGTTGAACACCGGCCCCAGCCCGTCGATCCGCTCGGCGCGCGCCGCACCGGCCGGACGCCAGCTGGTGTTGAACACGGTCAGGCCCAGCTCGTGCAGCGCCTGCTCGGCGTCCGTCAGCGGACGCCAGCTCGGCGGATCGCGAGGATCATCGAAGGGCTGGATCACCTGTACCACAGAAGCCGGAACTGCAGCGAACGCCAGCAGCAGCGCTGCCCAAGCCAAAAGGCAGCGCATCCGTCTTCAGGGCGTCGGCGGCACAGCCGTGATCGCGACTCGCACGTCCGCATCGGCAGCGCCGCTGAACTGCAGTAGCAGCTCGGTGTTCGCCGGCAACTGATAGAGCACGACCTTGCGCGGCCTTTCGCAACCGGGCGCGCCGCCGAAATCGCTTGACGCGATCGCCTTGCCGCTGGCGATCACGTCGATCCAGATGCCGTGGCTCAGCGAGACCCGATAAGCCCCCGCAATGCCGGACTTGAAACGGACCAGCCCCGCCGACACACCATCGGCCAGCATCTTCTTGCCTGGTGTTGCCGCGAACACCACCTGAGACTGCTCGGCGAGCGCCAACTGATAAAGCTGGCTGGTCTCGATCAGCGGCGCCGCTGCAGCCGAAGCGCCCACCGCCAGCGCCTTCGCATCACCCGAGAACAGCGCACGCTCGGCGGCGACGTTCCATTTGAAATCCATGCAGGGATCTCCGGCGAACACCGGCGAGGTCAGGCCGGCAGCAAGCAGCAGGCTGAAGCAGGACAGGCGCATCGGCGTGGTTTTCATGGCGATCAATAGCGGTAGTCGACCTGCGCCAGCCAGGTGCGGCCAGCCTCGAAGAAACCTTCCTCGTATGCGTACAGCTCGTCGAACAGATTGCGCACGCCGAACTCGAAGCCGAGTTTCGGCACTGGTTCGAGGCGGACGAAGCTGTTGACGATGGTGAACTGCTCGGCGACGCGCTTGCTGTCCGTCGTGCTGTAGCGCTTGGTTTCGTGCTGCAGATCGGCGCGCAGACTCAGCATGCGCTGCGGCTGCCATCTGGCGGCGAGGCGGTACTTCTGCTCCGGCGTGTTGATCGGGCGGATGGCCGGGCTGCTGCGGTTGTCACGATCGAGCAGGCTGGCCTGGGCATCGAACTTCCATTGCGCCGTCGGTGCCCAGCCAAGTGCCAGTTCGCCGCCGCGGTTGCGCTGCTTGCCGACGTTGCGCTGCTGGAAGCAGGTCGGATTCGGCGCGGTGCACAGGCTGCGGTCGACGGTGACGTTCTCGATCGCATCATCGAGATCGGACTGGAACAGCGCCGCACGCAGCTCGACCTTGTTCCAGCGCTGGGTCCAGTCCAGTTCGTACTGCAGCGCTGCTTCCGGCCCCAAGGCCGGGTTCGGGATCGCTGCGCCGAGACGGAACGAAAAGCGATCCTTGATCGTCGGGAAACGGGTCTTGCGGCTGACGCCGGCAGTCAAGGTACCGTTGTCGGTGGCGGCCCAATTCACGACCAGTTGGCCGTTGTGGGCATCGGCGCGGCTGGTGTCGAACGGCACCAGCACGCCGTTGACCGCGTTATCGGCTTCCTGGCCGTCCTGCACGGTGTACGAGTAGCCCGGCGTGACGGTCACGGTGTCGGTCACGCGGTAGACATGTTCGATCGCCAGCGCATACGACAAATCTTACGAGCGCTCGCTCGGCGAATTGATGGCGTCGACCTCGCGGTGGACATCCTGCTTCAGGTGCAGCGCTACACGCGTGGCATTGCGCGGATCCCAGCGCCATTCGAAATCACCGTTGCCGCCGACCGTGTAGTCGTCGTACTCGCTGCCCTTGAACGCATACGGACGGCGGAATGTGGTGTAGGTCGCGTCGTCATACGAATCGAGCGCGTTCTTGAACTGATCGTAATAGGCGCGCCAGCGCACGGTCGCCTGGCTGCCCAATTCGTTGCGCGCGGTGAAGTAGAGGCTCTGCTTGTCCCAGTAGGGCCAGCGCCAGAAGCGGGCCTGCACACCCGTCGCGCTGCCGGCGTACGGCGGCACGTTCTTTTCACCGTCCTGCCGGTAATAGCTCAGCGCGTATTCGTCGCCGCTGTCGGCGACGTAGCCGAGCTTGGCGCTGACCACCAGATCGCGGCTCTCGGCATTGTTGCGGGCGCCGCCGTCCTCGTTGGCGGTCGGCTTGAAGCTGTCGGGCAGGCTGTAGCCCTCGGCGTTGACGTAAGACGCGGTGGCGTGGCCGTACCAGTTGCCGCGGATGCCGCCGATCGAGCCGACCACGCGCGTCTGCAGCGTGTCGTTGCTATCGCCGGTTTCGGAGGTGTAGCGCAGCGAGGTTTCGAACGGTTGCGTCGGCCGGCGGCTGATCACGTTGATCGCGCCGCCCAACACGTTCGGCCCGTACAGCAGCGACGCCAGGCCCTTGCTGACCACGATCTCGGAAACGTAGTCGACGCCGAAACGCGACAGATCGACATTACCGTCGTACGGCACATAGACCGGCACGCCGTCGATGAACAAAGGGACTTGGCGGCTCGAAAAGCCGCGCACCGAAATCAGCCGTTCACGGCGCTGGCCGACGTTCTGGATTGCGACACCAGGCAGCAGATCGAGGGCCGTCGACAGATCGTCGCGCTGGTACTCGCGCAGCGTGGTCGCGTCGATCTTCTCGACCATCGCCGCCGCCAGCGGCCGCTTGGCGATGACTTCGACAACGCCGAGATCGAATACCGGCGTGGCTTCGGCGGCGCTGGCCGCAGGGGTAGAGGTTTCATCGGCAACTGCTGCCGTGCCGAACGCGAACGCAAGCGCAAGACCGGCCATCCCGAGCCGGTGCAAAACTGAAACCATGAAATTCCCCAGACGTTATTAGTATTAAAGCGTTTTAACTTTATAGCGAATAACGGCTACGGGACAATATGCGACTGAAAGCCGATCAGTCGAGTCTTACGAGAATGACGCTGGAGGCATTGAACAGCGCGATCACCGGCTGTCCGCGGCGCAGGCCGAGCGTTTCGATGCTGTCTTCGGTGACGACGGCAGCGAGCGTCTGTCCGCCCGGCAATTCGAGTACCACTTCGGCGCTGACCGCGCCGCGCTTGATGCGGCGGATCACGCCTTCCAGCCGGTTTGCTGCCGAGCAGGCCAGCGGCGTGGCAGTGACGGCGGCGAGCATGATCCAAGGTGCCTTGATCAGCGCGGTCAGCGGCGTGCCGCGCTTGAGCTGCAGCAGTTTGGTGCTTTCGCGGGTAATCGTGGCGACGATCCGGCCACCGCCGCCCAGTTCGAGACTGATCTGATCGTTGACCGCGCCGGTCTGGATTTCGACGACTCTTCCCGCCAGTTGATTGCGCGCACTGCTGAGCATCGTCAGCCGGCCGAGTACCGGCAGATCGCGGCTGGCATTGGCGTGCTCGCGTTCGATGCGCGCAACCAACTGGTTCTGCTCGGTGCGCAGCTTTTCGTACAGCGCCAGCAGCTCGTGACCGCGTTCGGTCAGCTGGGTGCCGCCACCGCGTTTGCCGCCCGCGACGCGATGGACCAGCGCTTCATCAGCGCCGTTGTTCAGTGCATCGATCGCATCCCAGGCGCCCTTGTAGCTCATGCCCACCGCTTTCGCGGCCTGCAGGATCGAGCCGGTTGCGGCGATCGCCTGCAGCAGCTCGAAGCGTCGGCGGCCGGACGGCGAAGCACCCAGGGTCTGCAGCAGTAGGCTCGCTGAGTTCAAGGAACGATCGGCCCGGCGAGCGGCGACGCGGTGTCATTGACGACCACCTTCAACACCTGGAAATGGTCCGGCAGCAACAGACCGGTCGCGAAGGCGTGATTGGTGACCAGCGCATTACCGAGGCCGTCGAAAGCCAGATTGGCCGGCGAATCGAAGGGCGCCAGCGGCGTCAGCAGCGGATTGCCGATACGGGTTGATTCAGTGCCATCCGGATTCAGGATCGAGATGCCGTTGGAGCCCGGTAGCGCCAGCACGACGTAGAGTTTGCCGCTGGCGCCGAAGGCGATGCCATCCGGAGCGCCGGCGTAGTAGCGATGGAATTCAACGAGATCCGTCTTCTTTGGGCTGGCAACCAACGGCAGGCTGTAAACATGGCCGAGGCCGAGCAGGTCCAGCGTCACGGTGAAGAAGATGCGCTTGCGGTTCGGCGACAGACGCAGGCCGTTGACGCCGACATAGGCCGAGGCCAGCCGCGAATCCTGGAACCAGATCTGAGGCTTGCCACCGCCGGCCGGCACTTTCCAGATCGTCGCCTGCAGGGAATCGGTGACATACAGGTTGCCGGCGTCGTCAAAAGCCAGATCGTTCGGTAGCGCAGGCAGATTCACCGGCGTTGGCGAGCAGGGCTTGCCGCTGAGAATCGAACAGGCACGAAGGTCCGGGTATGGAGGCGTGTAGTTTGCCTGCACCTCGGTAGCCAGATCGAAACGCAACGTGCCGAGCTGGTTGTTCAGTACGTACAGACGGCCGGCGCCGTCGAAGGTCAGGCAGGAATTGGCGTGTTCGGCACCGAACACGGTTTCGCCCTCGGTTTCCAGCGTGCGCAGCAGCTTGCCGTTGGCAAGGTCGTACTCGAACACTCGCGATGGCTTGCCATTGAGCACGGTGCCGAGCGTTGCCGGGCCCGCAACGTAGACACGCTTGCCGCGAACCGCGATGCCTTCGGGAAAGCCGTTGGGAATCGGCACCTGTGCAAATACCGAGACATCACCGAACTTCGCGGCCTGTACGGCCGGAATTGAGATCAGCGCGGCAGCAGCGAGAAAAACGGCTTGAGCAATACGGGCGAGACGGATGGACATGGCTAGGCTCCCTGGGCACCGGCGGTCATCGTGGCCGATTGAATCGGCTTATCTATTGGTCCGGCTCGCAGCCGGACGCAGTAGTGTGCTCGCGCCGCACGCCAGACAGAAGCCCTGCTTTCAAGCCTCGCCGTCGACTGGCCCGCCCGGCCGCGGCACCAGCGTCTTCAGCATCAGCTTGAAGTAGGCACGGAAATCTTCGTCGACCGGAAACTGCTCCGGCGTATCGCGATGCACCTGCTGGTTGCCGATGAAAGTGGCGTAGGCGAATGTCGACCACAGCCGCGCATCGAGTTCGGACAGGCCCAGCGCCCGGTAGCACTGGTTCAGGTAGTTCAACCGATTCGCCGACACCCGCTTGACCACTTCGCCGACCGCCGGATCGTCGCTGGCCGCTGCCAGCGCCAGATACAGCCGGCCGGCCTTGTAGCTGGAGTTGGCCTGCTTGAACAGACGGACGATGCGCTCGTAGGGATCGGTCATTTCCTCGACACCGGCGCGGGCATCGATGGTTTCGTGCCGCTCCCAGAGCTTCAGCGCTTCACGCAGCAGGGCTTCGCGGCTCGGGAAATGCCAGTAGAAGCTGCCCTTGGTGACGCCGAGCCGGCGCGCCAGCGGCTCCACCGCCACGGCATCGAGCCCGCCGGTGGCCAGCGCATCGAGCGCCGCCTCGGCCCAGGCTTCAACACTGAGACTGGACTTCACGGCATCGCTGCCGCGTGCGCCCGGCGATTTCTGATTCGACATCGGCATCTAAATTCGTTTATCCCGTACGTTGAAGTATGGAAACGACTGTACGGACCCCGGCATACGGGGGCAAGCCCCGGCCATCCGGCATGTGACCTGGAATGCACCGGCGCTGTTCCGGCAAATCGAGCCGTCTGGCGTCGTTGATTGTTGTGCCAGCGGCGCTTGCCTAGACTCGGGCCATGAACATGCTTCGAATCTTGCTGCTGGCGATATGCCTGCCGATGACTGCCGCCGCGGCCGAGGTTTACGGCTGGGTCGACGCCAATGGCGTCAAGCAGTTTTCCCAGCAGGCGCCCGTGAAGGGCGTG